>DBYF01000025.1:44067-45976 GCA_002310155.1 Mageeibacillus sp. UBA1193
ATCATAATTACAGATAACGGACCAGAAATCATTACATTAACGACGGAGGGAAAGAATGTCTAAAGAAGATGTAATTGAAGTTGAAGGCATCGTTGATGATGCACTGCCGAATGCCACATTTAAGGTAAGACTGGAGAACGGTCATATCGTACTGGCTCACATTTCCGGTAAGCTGCGTCAGAACTACATCAAGATCCTGCCCGGTGACCGGGTAACCATGGAGCTCTCTCCATACGATCTGTCCCGTGGCCGCATTACCTGGCGCGCGAAGTAAAAAGATCCGAAAAAACCCCTTCTCCGTGACCCGGAGAAGGGTCAATAAAATTGCGTAGGAAAAATCAAAAAACCTCTTGCATCGCCAAGAGTTTTTGGTATAATATTTTAGCGTGCGCGCATAGCGTATGTTAGTTTTGTATTGTTTTAAAGTAGACAGGGAGGTTTGCGTCATGAAAGTTAGACCATCAGTTAAACCCATGTGCGAGAAGTGCAAAGTCATTCGTCGCAACGGACGCGTGATGATCATCTGCTCCGATCCTAAGCACAAGCAGAAGCAGGGTTAATCCTTCTGTTTGCAGGCCTCGTCATTGTCTGCATTTAACAGGACAAGTAAGTATTAGTTAGGATATTACATGCACCATATGCCAAGGCGGCTGCCTCTCCTGACCCGAGAGGATCTTAGCATCAGCATGTCATATATATACGAAACAAACATTTAATGATTCATTCATGGAGGTACACAGAATGGCTCGTATTGCCGGTGTAGATCTGCCAAATGACAAGAGAGTAGAAATCGCTCTTACGTACATTTATGGCATTGGTAAGACAAGTTCTGATCGTATTCTTAAAGACACCCAGATCAATCCTGACACACGTGTTAAGGATCTTTCTGAGGATGACATCGCTAAGATTCGTGATCAGATCGAAAACAATTACAACGTTGAGGGTGACCTGAGAAGAGAAGTTTCCCTGAACATTAAGAGATTGACAGAAATCGGATGCTATCGCGGCCGCCGTCACAGAATGGGTCTGCCTGTTCGTGGCCAGCGCACCAAGACGAATGCTCGTACCCGTAAGGGACCGAAGCGTACGATCGCTGGTAAGAAGAAGTAAGGAGGCGAACCCATGGCAGCAAAAGCAGTTAAGAAAACGGCCGTTAGACCGAAGAGAAGAGAGCGTAAGAACATTGACAAAGGTCAGGCTCATATTCACGCTACATTTAACAACACGATCGTTACGATCACTGATATGCAGGGTAATGCAATCTCCTGGGCATCTGCCGGTGAGATGGGCATGAAGGGTTCCCGTAAGGGTACACCGTTCGCAGCTCAGATGGCATCTGAGGATGCTGGTAAGAAGGCTGCTGATCACGGCATGCGTACTGTTGAGGTTTACGTTAAGGGACCTGGACCGGGTCGTGAATCCGCTATCCGCGCCCTGCAGACTGCAGGTCTGGAAGTTACAATGATCAAAGATGTAACTCCTGTTCCGCACAATGGTTGCAGACCGCCTAAGAGAAGAAGAGTCTGAGTTCGGAGGTATAGAGAATGGCTAGATATACAGAAGGAACCTGCCGTCTCTGCCGCAGAGAAGGAGACAAGCTCTTCCTCAAGGGTGAGAGATGCTATTCCGCTAAGTGCGCACTTGCTAAGAAGAGTGCCGCTCCGGGTCAGCATGGTCAGGGCAGAAAAAAGATTTCAGAATATGGTGTACAGCTTCGTGAGAAGCAGAAGACAAAGCGTTTCTACGGCGTACTCGAGAAGCAGTTCAGACTTACTTATGCACGTGCTGAGCGTAAGCAGGGTAAGACCGGTGAGAAGCTCCTTGAGCTCCTCGAACTCCGTTTCGACAATGTCGTATATCGTCTGGGTCTGGCTTCTTCCAGAAATGAAGCTCGTCAGCTCGTTACACA
>DBYF01000025.1:46030-70886 GCA_002310155.1 Mageeibacillus sp. UBA1193
GAAACATCCAGAAAGTCTCCTAAGTTCGAGACTCTCTCCAACAACCGTCCGGTACCGGCATGGCTCTCTTTCAACGAAGAGACCCTGACAGGTTCCATCGTAAGAGAACCGGCTCGTGAGGATGTTGATCTTGAGGTCAAGGAGACACTCATCGTCGAGTTGTACTCGAAGTAATCGGCAACCTTTCGCTTTGCATAAAAAGCTAGGAGGATAAATATGATTGAAATTATGAAGCCAACAATTGAGTGTGTAGAAGTTAACGAAGATAGCTCCTATGGTAAGTACGTAGTTGCTCCTCTCGAGCGTGGCTATGGTACGACACTGGGTAACTCCCTTCGTCGCGTGCTTCTGTCTTCTCTGTCTGGTGCGGCTGTGACATCCATCCGTGTTGAGGGTGTTTATCACGAGTTCTCCACAATTCCGGGCGTTATCGAAGACATGACAGAGATCATCCTCAACGTCAAGGGCATTCGCGCTAAGCTTCACACTGATACACCGAAGACTGTCTACATCAGCATGGATGAGGGCAAGACAGGTGTTGTCACAGCTGGCGATATCGTTCACGACGAAGAAGTTGAAATCATGAATCCTGATCACGTTATCGCAACGATGAACGGTGCAGGTCGTCTCTTCATCGAACTGACGATCAGCAAGGGCCGTGGTTATGCGACAGCCGATCAGAACAAGCCGGCTACACAGACCATCGGTGTCATCGCGATCGACTCCATCTTTACTCCGGTAAAGAAGGCTAACTACAGAATCGAGAACACCCGTGTCGGTGAGAGAACAGACTTTGACAGTCTCACACTGGAAGTTTGGACTGACGCAACCATCAAGGTTGACGAGGCTCTTTCTTCCGCAGCAGCGATCCTGCGTGAGCACCTTGGCCTGTTCACAGCTCTGACAGACGTGACCAATGGTCCGAGTTTCCGTGATTCGGATGACAGCTCCAGCAAGAACTCCACTCATGACATCGTCATTGAGGATCTGGATTTCTCCGTTCGTACATATAACTGCCTCAAGCGTGCAGGTATCAACACGATCGGCGATCTGGTTGCAAAGTCTGAGGACGAAATGATGAAAGTCCGTAACCTCGGTAAGAAGTCTCTGGAAGAAGTTATCCAGAAGCTCGAGGATATGGATCTGTCTCTCGCAGATGTCGAGGACTAAATAGCGAGCTTGCGGGCACGCTAGGATATTATGTAAATTTACAGGAGGTATGAACCCATGGCAGGTTACAGAAAATTAGGAAGAGTAAGCAATCAGCGTATTGCTATTTTGAGAAACCTGGCAACATCTCTCGTTGTTTGCCCGGTTAAGGAAGACGGAAAGGCACTTGCAGAAAACAGAAAGCACGTTGTAACAACTCTGGCACGCGCTAAGGAAGTAAGCAAGATCATCGACAAGCTGGTTGCTGATGCCATTCGTGAGAAGGACAACTTCACAACAAAGGAAGTAACAGTTTCTTCTGCTAAGCTTGATTCGAAGGGCATGAAGGTCCTGGTTTCCAAGACTTCCAAGAACGGCAAGAAGTACGAGGTCGTTGACCGTGAAGTCACAAAGAAGACTGTACAGGTTGATGCACCTTCTCGTCTCGCAGCTAGAAAGAACGCTGCTTACTGGCTCAGAAAGAGTCACGATGCTGAGGGTCACGTAGTTGATCCGGTAAACATCCTCTATGATGAGATCGCACCGGCTCTCATCAACCATAAGGGTGGTTACACCAAGATCGTGAAGCTCGGCGCTCGTCGCGGTGACGCTTCTGAGATGGCTCTCCTCACATTCGCTGAGTAAGAAGCCCAAGTAAATCTTGATAAGATTAAGGTGACGGATGGGCGTATCTCCCTTCCGTCACTTTGTCTATTATTCAAAAAACGGAGTAGATAAGAAGCATGGATCCCAAAGAAAGAGACATTGCGGAATACGAGCAGACAGTAAAAGCCGAAGAGCTTCTGTTTTCGTACTCGACAAATTCCGGAAAGAATGTCGTGGCGGTAGACCATGCTTCTTTTTCGATCAAAAAGGGCGAGTATGTCGCCATCCTCGGAAGAAACGGATCAGGTAAATCCACTCTGGCGAAGATGATCGATCTTCTGGAGTTCCCGGATAAGGGTAAACTCTCAGTATTCGAACTCTCCGCAGATGACGACGCGAACTTCTGGAAGATCCGCACGCACTGCGGTATGGTATTCCAGAATCCGGACAACCAGATCGTCGGAACGACGGTCGAAGAGGATGTCGCGTTCGGACCTGAGAATCTTTCCGTCCCGCTTCCTGAACTTGCCCAGCGCGTGGAAAAAGCACTGGGATATGTCGGACTTCTGGAAAAGGCGGACAAGCAGCCGTCCTCACTGTCCGGCGGACAGAAGCAGAAACTCGCGATCGCAGGTGTTCTGGCGATGCAGCCTCAGCTTCTGATCCTTGATGAAAGCACATCCATGCTCGACCCGAAGGCCAGAGATGAATTCCTGCACCTGGTCGCCAGAATGCGCCAGGATAAGGGGATCACGGTCATACACATCACCCACGACATGCATGAAGCATATCTGGCAGACCGTGTGATCGTTCTGGAAAAGGGAAAGATCCGCCTGAACGGAACGCCGTCTGAGGTGTTCTCGCAGGTAGATACGATCCGTGCCCTCGGACTCGAACTCCCGAAATGGGCAGAGCTTCTCTGCGAGGTCGCGCGTCTCTGCGATGTAGTACCGGAGACGAGTGATTTTACCTCGGAAGAAAACGCGATAAAGAAGATCAAGGAGATCCTGAAGACAAAGACAGCGGATCTCTCCAAGCGAGCAGTCAAAGAACCGCATGAGGTATCGGATCAGGTCATCCTGAAGACAACTTCTCTGTCCCATAGTTACGATAAGAAAGAGCAAAAAGCACTCTCCGACGTTTCCTTCGATGTCAAAAAGGGTGAGATCGTCGCGGTCATCGGCCACAGCGGCTCGGGTAAGACGACACTTATCTCACATCTGAACGGCATCCTCCGCCCGCTCGAAGGCAAGGTGGAAGTATGGAGCGAAGAAGAGAAAAAATATATCTCGACCGATAAGAACTCGGAGATCAAGATGATCAGAAAGCATGTCGGCCTTCTGTTCCAGTATCCGGAATACCAGCTCTTCGAAGAGACGGTAGAGAAGGATATCCAGTTCGGACCGAAGAAGATGGGTTATGACGAAAAGGAGTGCGAGCGTCTGATGCTAGAATCCCTCCCGCTGGTCGGCCTGTCGGAAGATGTCCTGAAGAGATCCCCGTTCGAGCTTTCCGGCGGACAGAAGCGAAGAGTCGCTTTTGCCGGCATCCTGGCGATGAACCCGGATGTGCTGATCCTTGATGAACCTGCTGCAGGACTTGATCCCGCGGGCCAGAAAGAGATCTTCGGATATATCGAGACACTGAGAGCAAAAGGCAAATCCATCGTTCTTGTTTCCCATGACATGGACGAAGCGGCCCGTATCGCGGACCGTGTACTCGTTCTGAAAAAGGGAAAGCAGGAGTTCTTCGGAACACCGAAGAAGCTTTTCTCGAAGGAAACGGATTACTTTGCCATGAGACTCGACCGTCCCTGCCTGATGCAGACGATGGTAAAAATGAAAGAAGAATACCCGGACATCGATACGACCGTGTTCGATGTCAGTGAGGCAGCAGAGCAGCTCGTATTCGGAAAAGACGGGGAGGTGATTGCCCCGTGATGAAGGATGTTGCTATCGGACGTTATGTGCAGGGCAACTCTGTACTTCACCGTCTCGATCCGAGGATCAAGGTCGTGCTGTTCATCCTTTATATGGTGACGATCTTCCTGGCGAGTACATCGGTCAAGATGCTGGCGACATTCGCGGTAGTGCTTTTCCTGGCGCTTCTGTCCAAGATCCCTCCGATGGAGATCTTAAGGTCCGTCCGGCCGATCGTGTTCATCATGATATTTATCTTTGTGATCAATGTGCTGACGATCCGCTCCGGCGATACGCTGTGGAGCTGGTGGATCATCACGATAACGACCGGAGGCTTGAAGAAGGCCGTGCTCATGGCTTTCCGCCTGCTCCTGCTGATCATAGCGACGAGTATTATCCTGTCGCTTACCACGACACCGCTGAAACTGGCGGATGCGCTGGAATCGCTGGGAGCTCCGCTGAAGGTCATCAAGGTGCCGGTCAGTGAGATGGCGATGACGATCTCGATCGCGCTCCGATTCATCCCGACGCTCGTCGAGGAAACGGATAAGATCATGAAGGCGCAGTCGTCGCGAGGCGCGGAGTACGACACGGGAAATGTCTTCCAGCGCGCGAAAGGATACGTCGCCGTACTGGTACCGCTGTTTGTAAGTGCTTTTAAAAGAGCGGACGAACTCGCGGTCGCCATGGACGCCAGATGCTACCAGGGCGGTGTCGGGAAGACCAAGCTCCATCCGCTGAAACTGAAAGCATGGGACATCATGTGGTTCTTTATCCTTGTAGTAGTGGCTTTTATCCCTCTGGCAGTAGATTTATTGCCGAATATAAAGTAAAATAGTTCGCGCATGGCGAATTGCCCCGGAGAAAGGGATCCGGGGAGGAAATGGATGAGTTTCAAAATAATGAGGAGAGATTTGAAATGGCTTATTTTGTAGGAATCGATCTGGGCGGCACGAACATCAAGGCCGGCGTAGTAACTGAGAAGGGTGAACTTCTGAACAAGGTCAGCATCAAGACGAATGCAGACCGTCCGATGGAAGAGATCATCAAGGACATGGGAAACCTGGCTAAGCAGGCGATCGCAGAAGCGAACATCTCTGAGTCTGATGTTTCCGCAATCGGCATCGGCTCCCCGGGAACACCGGACAACAAGGCCGGCACGCTGGTTTATGCAACAAATCTTCCTTTCGTCAATGCACCGATGAGAAAGATCATCCGTACGGTGATCGATCTTCCGGTCTATATCGATAATGACGCAAACTGCGCAGCTATGGCGGAGAGTGTCTCCGGCGCAGCAGCTGATGTCGCGGATTCCGTAACGATCACACTCGGAACTGGTATTGGTGCCGGTGTTATCGTCAATAACCGTATCTTCTCCGGATTCAACCAGGCAGGTTCTGAATTCGGACATCACGTCATCATGGTCAACGGCCAGCAGTGCTCCTGCGGACGTAAGGGCTGCTTCGAGGCATACGGCTCCGCTTCCGCTCTTGCCCGCATTACAGAAGAAGCTGCTGCAGCGAACCCGTCTTCTATCCTCGGAAAACTCATCGAGGAAAATGGCGGACGCGCTAACGCGAGAATCGCTTTCGACGGAATGAGAGCCGGCGACGATGTTGCTGCAAACGTTGTAGATACATACATCGACTATCTCTCCGAGGGTCTGGCGAATGCGATCAACACATTCATGCCGGAGGTTCTCCTGATCGGCGGCGGTGTCTGCAACGAAGGTGATCCGCTGATGGTTCCGCTTCGTGAGAAGACTCTGAACAAGCCGTTCTTCGGTCCTGGCGTAAGAAAGACCGAGATCCGTGTTGCCAAGATGGGTAACGATGCCGGAATCGTTGGTGCTGCTATGATGGGTAAGGCTTGCTTCGACGACAAGATCCAGGGATAAGAAAATGAGTGAGGAAGGCAGAACGCTTACGGATATCCGCATCGCTTTGCTGACCGAATATGACGGGACTGACTTTGTCGGGTTCCAAAGACAGGATAACGGGCGCTCCGTACAGCAGACACTGGAAGAAGCAGTGGAGAAGGTGTACGGGCGCTTTTGCCGTATTTACGGGTGCAGCCGGACAGACTCCGGAGTACATGCCAGAGGTCACGTATCCCATGTGGATGTACCGTTTCCGATCCCCGTCGAAAAGATCCCGCTGGCATTAAACGCTGTACTCGATGACGATCTGGTGGTCCTTGCCGCCAAGGAAGTTACCGAAGAATTCCATGCCCGCTTCAACAGCAAGGGCAAGCGTTACTGCTACCGCGTAAGAAACGCGAAAGTTCCATCTGCGATCGACAGAAGAACAGAAGCATTTGTTCCCGGTACACTCGATGTGGAAGCGATGGACGATGCGGCAAAAGCCTTCATCGGCACTCATGATTTCTCCGCGTTCCGCGCGCAGGGCGGTCCGGACATCACACCGATCCGCACCATGAAAGATGTCTATGTCAGACGCGCCGAAGGAGATCCTGACCTGATCGAGATCACCGTTATCGGCGAATCTTTCCTCTATAACATGGTCCGCATCATGGCGGGAACACTCGTATATGTCGGCCAGGGAAAAATGACCCGCGCCGAGATCGAAAAACTTCTGACAGGAGAAGGAGTCCGCAAGGAGGCAGGCAAAACCATGCCGGCAAAAGGACTTACTTTGGAAGAAGTATTCTACGAAGATCTTAATTGGAATTAACTTGCAAGAAAAAACCTTCGACAAGCCTCCGCAGGGCGAAGCCCGAGGACAAGCGCGAGAAGGTTTATTTCTGCGAGAACATACAATGAAGTCTTTTCGCAGAAACTTGCAAAACAAGTGCTTTTCCCGTAGTATCAAAGAGTGATTAAAACAAAGGAGATTTGAAGTATGGCAAATCCTATCGTTACTATTGAAATGGAAAACGGCGGTATCATGAAGCTGGAGCTTTATCCGGACGTGGCACCGATCAGTGTACAGAACTTTATTGATCTTGCGGAGAAAGGCTTCTATGACGGCCTGATCTTCCACCGTGTCATCTCCGGATTCATGATCCAGGGCGGTGACCCGACAGGTACAGGCATGGGTGGCCCGGGCCATCACATCAAGGGTGAGTTCAGAGCGAACGGCGTAGAGAACAACATCTCTCACGAGCGTGGAGTCCTCTCCATGGCTAGAGCAGGAGATCCGAACTCTGCAGGTTCCCAGTTCTTCATCATGCACGAAGACGGCCCGTTCCTCGACGGTAACTACGCTGCATTCGGTAGAATCATCGAAGGCATCGAAGTCGTAGACGAGATCGCAGCTACTCCGACAGATCGTGGCGACCGCCCGCTCAAGGAGCAGAAGATGAAAAAGGTAACCGTAACAAAGTAATTCATCTATAAAATTGCGCATGAAAAAACCTTCGACACGCCTCCGCAGGGCTTTAGCCCGAGGACCAGCGCGAGAAGGTTTATTTCTGCGCAAAAACAGGATGAATTACTTTGTTTCTTCGTCCTTTTTGTTGTCTTCCGCAATAACGTAGAGCGGACGGTTTTTGACCTCGATGTAAGTCTTGGCGAGATACTCACCGATGATACCCAGTGCCATCAGGACCATGCCACCAAGGAAGAGCATGAAGGAGAGGAGTGACGGATAACCTGCGGCCTTCTCCCATGTCTGATAGATGAGTGCGTGGATGAAGTAGTAAAGTAAGTAGATGAAGGCACCCAGTGAAGTGAGGAAGCCGACGATCATTGCGATACGGAGCGGTGCAGTGGTAAAGGATACGATTCCTTCAATAGCATAACGGAAGAGCTTCCAGAAGGACCACTTCGTCTCACCGGCAACTCGCTCGACATTCTCATACTCGAGCCACTTGGTACGGAAGCCTACCCAGGCGAAGATACCCTTACTGAAGCGCTGTCTCTCTTTGAGTGAAAGGATCGCGTCAACGACCGGACGCTTCATGACGCGGAAATCTCTGGCGCCATCTACGATCTCGACATCCGTGAACTTGTTGATCAGGTGATAGAAACGGCGGGCAAACCAGCTTCGGATCGGCGGCTCACCCTTACGGGAAACACGGCGTGTAGCGATAATATCGCATTCGTCATTCTCCAGAGCCTCGAACATCTCCGGAAGAAGTGACGGCGGATCCTGCATATCCGCGTCGAGAAGTCCGATCCATTCGCCCTTGGCGGCGGCAAGACCGGCATACATCGCGGCTTCTTTTCCGAAGTTTCGTGAAAAAGAAATATACCGGATGCGGGAATCTTTCTCGGCCATTTCCTTGAGGACGCCGAGAGTATTATCTTTACTTCCGTCATTTACGAAGATCAGCTCGAAGTCGTACTTACTGCACTCGGATGTGACCTTGCACAGCGCTTCGTAAAGATAGGGAAGGGCTTCCTGCTCGTTATAACAGGGAACCATCAGACTGACTAGCATAATCCACCTCTTAAACTATTCCAAACTATGTATTCAGTATACTACATTCATAAAGCAAAGAGCACAGTTTCAATCGTAAACCTTTTGGAAACAGGGCGTTTGTGATACGATACCTTTGTAATCCAGGGAGGGTTCATTTTCATGATAGAGAAGACAGCGCTTGAATCAAAAAAACGTCTGACGAAGAAACCGGACATAAGACCGCTCTCCGCCTTCTTTGCGGTATTTGCTTCACTGGCAGTGATATTCCTGATCCTGGGTGTGTCACCATTTGGTGAGAGAAGTGTTCTGATGTCTGACCTGTCGGCACAGTATGCTCCTTATCTGGTGACGATGAGAAACAAGATCCTGCATGGCGGATCACTCTCGTATTCCTTCGAGATCGGTATGGGTAAGAATTTCCTGGGCATACTCGCTTACTATCTTACCAGCCCGCTGAACCTGATCACCCTGATCTTCCCGGCCTCCCACATCTCGGACGCGATCCTTCTGATCGTGATGCTCAAGCTCTCATTTGCCGGTGCTTTTATGACGGCACTTCTCGACTTCAAATTCCGCGAAAAGACGAAAATGACCATCCTTTTCGGCATGATCTATGCGCTGAGCTCGTATTCCATGTCCTTCATTTTCAACATCATGTGGCTCGATGGATTTGCGCTGCTTCCGCTCCTGATCCTTATGGTGGAGAAGTTCAGCAGGGACATCCGTCAGGCCTGGAAGCTCCTGCTCGTGCTGGTCCTGCTTTTCGTATCGAATTACTATACCGCCTACATGATCGGGATCTTCTCGTTCTTCTATCTGATCGGCACGCTCGAGTACAGACTGAAGGGCGAAGAGAAGGCGACGGGCTCCGCAGGTAAGGTTATCGTTTCATTCATCCTGATCTCCATCTGCGCGGCGATGATCAGCGCGGCTCTTCTGGTGCCTGCCGGTCTGGATACGATCAGAAACGGTGATGCTTCCTCCACGTTCGATGTGTCGATGGATGCTCCGTTCCGTTTGATCGCGCTGGTCCCGCAGCTCTTTATCACGAAACTCACAGATGTCTCGGCGAATCTTCCGTTCATCTTCTCAAGTATTGCAGTGACAGAACTGGTCCTCCTTTTCTTCCTGAATCCTTCCGTGGAAAAAGCACTGAAGATCCGGGCAGGGATCGGCATGGGCGTGGGGATCGTTTCCTTCCTCCTTCCGCCTCTCAATGCCGCATGGCATCTTTTCGATAATCCGAACTGGTTCCTGTACAGATATTCGTTCCTCTTTATCTTCGGAACGATCCTCATCGCGTTCTACTCTTTCCTGAAACTGAAGGCGCTTCGTAACAGTGATTTTATAAAAGCACTGGGAGTCCTCTTCCTGCTTCTGCTCCTGGGCGAGCAGTTCGGCGGGATCGCTGAAAAGGATTCCATGTACTTCCAGAACCTCGCGATGCTGCTTCTGGTCTCGCTCTGCCTTTTCGGCATGTCGAAGGAGAAGTGGCCGGATTCGCTTTCCAATCTCAAGAAATGGAGAAGCGGTATCGTGATCCCGATCGTTCTGGCGGAGATCGTTTTCCTGGCGCCGAAGGTCACGGTGGGCGCGATCTGGAACGATACGCAGATCAACAAATCCTTCAGCTCCCAGATCGAGGAACTGAATGATCTTACTGCATCTATCGACCGCACAAACGGCGCGAGAACAGAGATGGCCGGTGTGCTCGGAAGCAACATCGATTCGCTGAATCTTTCTTCTTATACGAAGACGAAGGGCATCGGTGCTTTCTGCTCGATGTCAAATAAGACACAGCATCGTTTCCTCAAGCAGCTCGGCTACTGTACCAACTACAATTACTTCTCCACAGAGCATAGAAATGTGATCCTTCCGTCTGACTCGGTCCTCGGCGTGAGATATATCGTCTCGAACAGAAAAGAGATCAGCGGTCTGACGCCGGTCGGAAGTTCCGCACGCTACACGCTTTTTGAAAACCCGTACGCGGCGGACATCGCTTTCCTGGCGGAAGAGACTGCCGGTGAATTCTCCGCTTATGATCTCGAGACGAAAGGTACGGATAAGGATTATTTCGTTCATCAGGAGAAATGGCTGGAATCCCTTACCGGTGTATCCGCGGATAATGTCTATACGAAGATCCAGACGAATTGGGAAGTTTTCAATGCGAAAGCGGTCCCGGGAGATACAGCCGATCTGAAACTGGAATACGATCTGAAGAAAGACGGAAAGAATCTCGAGGATATCAAAGAAGGACACAAGGACCTCACTGCATATCTTCGCATGAATGGCGAGGCTCCGATCGTTCTGCGGACAGAGATCACGGCTATCAATGATTCCCCCATCTATCTGTCGGTTCCTTTCCTGATGCGCGGCGCGCCGATCAGCGTGTACTGTAATGGACAGCAGATCTATAGCGAGGCTTCCGATTCCTACTATTCCGTGATCGTGGATATTCCGCATCAGGAAGGTGAGAAGCTCACTTTGGAGATCCGCTGCGATGACGATATCCTTGCATGCTTCGATCCGACTGTAGCAAGATGCAGTCTTTCCGAACTTGAAAAACAGACGGCTCTTTTAAATTCGGGCATTTCCGGTACTTCTGTTAAAGACGGAAAGGTCACGTTCGAAGTGGATGCACAGAGCAGAAAGCTTCTGATCGCGACGGTCCCGTATGAGCAGGGATGGACAGTTACGATCGATGGACAGAAGGCGGAGATCACCTCTTATCAGGATGCTTTCCTGAGCTTCCCTGTGGACGCCGGCCACCATGTCGTGACGCTCCAATTCACTCCCCCCGGAGCCCGGATTGGTGTTATAATCAGTGCACTGGGTTGTATTGCAGGCGCTGCGCTTGCTATCGTTCTGAGAAAGAACGGAACAAGGGAACAGCAAGGAGGGGACAAGGTTGATCGAGAAGAACACTCTTGAAAAAAGAGCAAGGAAGAGTGTGTCCTTTCACCCGCTTCTCGCTTTCTTCCTTACGATGCTCTCCCTGATCCTGGTGTTTCTTATTAACCAGATCGTTCCTTTCGGTGAGAGAAATGTACTGACCTATGATCTGGGATCCCAGTACGCACCATTTCTTCTTGAACTCAAACATACAGTTACCGGCGGAGGTTCTATCCTGTACAGCAGAAGTATCGGAATGGGTTCCAACACGATCGGTGTTTTCGCTTACTATCTTTCCAGCCCGCTGAATATACTCACACTGGTCTTCCCGGATTCGATGATCCAGGAACTGGTCACAGTGCTGACGATCCTGAAACTTTCCTTCGCAGGTGCTTTTATGACGTGGCTCCTGGAAAGAAAGTTCAAGTCGGAAGACAAGATGTCGATGCTTTTCGGCATGATGTATCCGCTCTGCACTTATGCGATCGCTTTTATGTTCAATATCATGTGGCTGGACGGCTTCGCGCTGTTGCCGCTCCTGATACTCGTCATCGAAGAATACATCCGTGAAAGAAGGAAATGGCCGGTCCTTACGCTCCTGCTCCTCCTTCTTTTCGTATCCGGATATTACATGGCCTACATGGTCGGGATATTCTCGTTCATCTATATCGTTTCCGTATCCGCCTATCAGGGCAGGTTCAAAAAAGGTGAGGACGGCCTGAAGTCTATTGGGTTCTTTATCCTTTCTGCGCTGACTGCTGCGCTGATGAGTGCGTTCCTGCTTCTTCCGGCGGGCATCCAGACCCTGAATAACCCGGATCTTTCCGCGCGGGATACCGGATCTCTCATGCAGCCGGAGTTCAAGATGATCTCGATGCTCGACCAGCTTATGGAGAAGGGCGCGGGAAACATCATCCGCAATCTCCCGCTTGTATTCAGTGGAATGACAGTGCTTTTCCTCTGCATACTGTTCTTCCTGAATCCTAAGATCAAGCGTTCACTGAAGGTGGCGGTCGCCGCGGCTTTTGCTTTCGGTGTACTGAGCTTCCAGCTGCCGGTACTGAAGCTGGCATGGCACCTTTTCGATGAGCCGAACTGCTTTGATTACCGCTATTCTTATCTCTTTACCTTCGTAATGATCCTGGTGGCGTACTATTCGTACCTGAATATGCATCTTGTACGTCCCAGGCATTTCTTTATCTCCCTTGGGATCATCTTCGGCATGGTTGTTCTGTCCCAGAACTTCGGCAAGATGGCGAAGGAAGACAGTACTTTCTTCGCGACAGTTATTTTCGCGATCCTGATCTGCTTCCTTCTTTACGGAAAAACACTGGAGAAGTGGCCGGAGTCGATCGCGAACCTCAAGAAACTGGGAACAGGGATCCTTGCGATGGTCATCGTAGTGGAGATCGTTGTATTCAATCCGCGATGCCTGATGCCGGATGTTTATGCGGATCTTCAGGATGCCTCCAAATTCAGTTCCATGATCACTGATCTGGACACTCTTTCCGAAAAGATCGAAGATTCAGATTCGTACCGTACTGAGCTTCATCAGCCGTGGTACTATCTGATCGGATCGAATAATCTCCCGTTTTATACGAACCAGCACGGCATCGGCTCTTTCGCGACCATGACTAACAGGAGGACCGCGCACTTTCTCAAGCAGCTGGGCTATAACGTTCTATACAATTACGCCTCCTGTTTCCACGATAATGTGATCCTGCCTGCGGATTCGCTTCTCGGCGTGCGCTACATCATCACGGAATCCGAGGATCTTTCCGATCTTGAACTGATCTCTGAGAAGAACACGCTCCGCCTTTATGAGAACCGCTATGCTTTCCCTGAGGCACTCCTCATCCGGGAAGACGCCGGCAGCTTCGATGGATTTGCCCTGGAGAAGGACGATGAGGTCAAGGACTACTTTACTTTCCAGGAAGAATGGTTCACATCCCTCTCCGGAGTGGACGCTTCGGATATCTACGATTCTTTTACAGCGAACTGGCAGCCTGTGAATGGGCAGCTGAGCGTTACTCCGCCGGAAAAAGCACTTGTCCCCGCAGATACTTTCGGAAACGATCTGAATAATGAGTCGAGGGACTTCACGGCAGAGGCTCTGAAATTCTATCTGAGAAACAATGCGAAGAGCCCGTTCATGCTGAGAGCGATAGTGACCGCGGACCGTGACGGCGCGCTTTATCTGGAGGTCCCGTACCTGTACTGCCAGTGCTCTACAGATATTTATGTAAATGAAAAAGCAGTCTACACGGGCATTTCCGACTCCTGTTACACACGTGTCCTCCACCTCGGTAACTTTACGAAGGGCGAAGAGGTGAAAGTGGAGATCCGCTGCAACGAGGATCTGTTCGGATGCCTGGAGCCGATCTTTGCTTATGTACAGCCGGAAGCCGTCGAAAAGCAAAAAGATGTAATGACCTCGGGAATGCATAGTATAATAGTAAACGATGGGCATTATGACATTGATGTCGAAGCGAAGGAAGACAGTTCTCTTCTGATCACCGCTTCGTATGAGAAAGGCTGGACTGCCTATGTGGATAGGCAGAAGACCGAGGTCAGTGCATATCAGGATGCGTTCCTGAGTATCCCGATTCCTGCCGGTGCACACAGGGTGGAACTTAGATTCACCCCGCCGGGATTAAAGGCAGGCCTTATCGCCAGCGCGGCAGGTGTAGCAGCTTTTGTAGTAGTGTCGGTTCTTCTTACAGGAAAGAAAAGTGAGAAGAAAAAGAGGAGGGAAGACGATTGATCGAGAAGAGTACACTTGAGAAGAAGACCGGGCGAAGTTTTGACAGCCGCCCGATATTGGCGTTCTTCCTGACCATGTTCGCCATGGTACTGGTATTTTCCGTCAATATGATCGTTCCTTTCGGATCGAGAAATGTTCTGACTTCTGACCTGGCCGCACAGTACGGCCCTTACCTGATCGGACTCAAGCAGCAGCTCACTTCCGGACAGTCGCTCTTCTATTCCAGAAGCCTCGGCCTTGGCGCGAATACACTGGGTGTCTTCGGATACTATCTGTCCAGCCCGGTGAACCTGGTAGCGCTTCTTTTCCCGACATCCATGATCCAGGAAATGGTCACGCTGATCATCATCCTGAAACTTGCTTTTGCCGGCGCCTTCATGACCTGGCTCCTTGACAGAAAATTCAAATCCGACGATAAGATGTCGATCCTTTTCGGCATGATGTATCCTCTGTGCGCGTTCTCCATCATCTACATGTTCAACATCATGTGGCTCGATGGTTTCGCGATCCTTCCGCTTCTTATCCTTCTCACCGAGAAGTTCATCGATAACAGAAAGACCTGGCCGGTACTGACTCTGGTCCTTCTGATGCTCTTTGTTTCCGGCTATTACATGGCCTACATGGTCGGCGTATTCTCCTTTATCTATCTGCTGTCCATTATGGGATACAAGGGCAAGTTCAAGAAGGAGACAGAGAAGGAGGGGCTCGCCACTGTCGGATCCTTTATCCTCTCGGCGATCACCGCGGCTCTGATGAGTGCTTGCGTTCTTCTCCCTGCAGGACTGAATACTCTCGGTAACCCGGACTATAACGTCAGTGAAAACGGATTTACCATGCAGCCGCAGTTCAAGCTCCTGGCTGTCATTGACCAGCTGACGGAGAAGAAGGTCGGAGACCTCGCGAACAATCTGCCTTACATCTTCTGCGGCATCGCGGCACTTTTCCTGTGCATCCTGTTCTTCCTGAACCCGAAGATCAAGAAGAACCTGAAGATCGCGATCGGGGCCGCTTTCGCGTCCGGTATCCTGTGCTTCCACTTCGCACCGATCAACCTGGCATGGCATCTCTTCGATGACCCGAACTGGTTCAACTACAGATATTCTTATCTGTTCTCCTTCGTAATGATACTGGTGGCATATTATTCATACCTGAATATGCACCTTGCGCTCAAAAAGCACTTCTTCATCGCACTGGGCGTGATCGTCGGCATGGCCGTGTTCTCTCAGAGCTTCGGTCAGATGTCGAAGGAAGACAGTACATTCTTCGCGACGATCCTCTTTGCAGTTCTTATCTGTGTTCTCCTTTATGGTAAGACTCTGGAGAACTGGCCGGAGATGATCCATAACATCAAGCGCCTGGGTACTGCGTTCCTCGTAGTCGTCATCGTGATCGAGATCGTGGTCTTTAACCCCAGATGCTTTATGCCGGAAGTCTATGCCGGTATGCAGGATGCCCCGAATTTCCAGAAAATGCTCACGAATATCGGAGATCTTTCGGATCAGATCGAGGATCAGGACTGGTACAGGACGGACCTTCACCAGACATGGCACTATCTGATCTGCGACAATAACCTTCCGTTCTATACAGGAAAGCCGGGTATGAGTATTTTTGCCTCGATGGCGAATAAGAAAACGAACCGCTTCCTCAAGCAGCTGGGATATAACTCGAACTACAACTACTTCTCTCTGCAGCATGACAACGTGATCCTGCCGGCCGATGCGATCCTCGGTGTCAGATACATCATCACAGAGGAAGAGGGTAAGCTTGAACTGACTGATGTTGCTCAGGTCGAAGATTTCCATCTTTACAGAAATGAATACACACTTCAGGCAGCTATGCTGGTTCCACAGGAAGCCGCATCCTTTGACGGATATGCTCTTGAGAAAGATGAAGATAAGAAAGACTATTTCGACTTCCAGGAGAAGTGGATCGCTTCTCTTTCCGGCATCGATGCCTCGGATATCTACGAGACATGGACTCCGAAGTGGGAAGTCCTGAATGGTCAGAAAATCGATGTTGCTCCGGAGGAATATATCACGAAGGCAGATACTCTCGAGAATACTCTGAACCTCGAGACGAAGGACCTTACATCTGAGTCGCTGAATTTCTATCTGAGGAATAACGATAAGGCACCGATGGTGCTCAGAACGACATTTAAGACAGATCGTGACGGTGCTGTCTACTTCTCGATCCCGTTCCTGCATCTGCAGTGCAGAGGCGATGTTTACATCAACGGAGAGAAGGTATATTCACTGGATTCCAGTTCTTTCTACAGCCGTATCCTGGATCTGGGAAATTATAAGAAGGGCGAGGAAGTGAAACTGGAGATCCGCTCCAATGTTGATGTCTACGGTTCCTTCGATCCTATCCTGGCATATCTTAATCCGGAGGCCATGGCTCCGCATCAGGAAGCCCTGTCCAAAGGAACGAAGAATATCGTTGTCGAGAATGGATACTATTCCATCGAGACCGAATCTGATACAGATAAGCTCCTTCTGATCACAGCTCCTTATGAGGATGGATGGAAGGCTTATGTGGACGGACAGGAAGTACAGATCGAAGCATATCAGGATGCGTTCCTGAGTATTCCGCTCAAGGCGGGATCCCATACCGTCGAGCTCCGCTTCACCCCTCCGGGATGGAAGGCGGGACTTCTGGCAAGTGCGGTGGGCGTAGTCCTGTTTGCGGCAGGAACAGTGCTTTTCCTGAAGAAGAAAAAAGAATCTGCGGTCGTCGCAGAAACGGATAATAGTAAATCGAACAATGAGGAGGAGAAATCATGAACGTAGAGGAATTGTACAAGTTTTGGAGTGAAGACCCTTACTTTGATGAAGCGACCAGAGCGGAGCTTCTGGCCATCAAGGATGACAAGAAGGAGATCGAGGAGAGATTCTATAGAGACCTCGAGTTCGGTACAGCCGGACTTCGCGGCATCCTGGGCGCGGGCATCAACCGCATGAATATGTATATCGTATCGAAGGCTTCCGCAGGCCTCGGTAAGTTTATCGTAAGCGAAGGTGAAGAGGCGATGAAGCGTGGTGTCGTTATTTCTTACGACTCCCGTCATTTCTCACCGGAGTTTGCTGAGATCACAGCGAGAACTCTTACATCTATGGGCATCCGCGTATTCCTTTCGGATGAGCTTCGCCCGGTACCGATGCTTTCCTATTCCGTACGCTGGCACAAGGCTTTCGCCGGTGTCATGATCACCGCGAGCCACAACCCGTCCAAGTACAACGGTTATAAGGTATACGGCGAGGACGGCGGACAGGTACCGCCGGAGGCTGCATCGAAGATCCTTTCCTTCATCGAGGGCATCGAGGATATCAGAACGATTCATCCGGATACGCTTGATGAGGCAAAGGCTAAGGGACTGCTTACATACTGGGGCGAGGAAGTCGACGAAGCATACACAGATATGCTCGATAAACTCGTTATCGACCGTCAGGCGATCATCAACCAGAAGGATATGTCCATCGTTTACACACCTCTCCACGGTTCCGGTAATAAGCCGGTACGCCGCATCCTGAAGAAGATCGGCCTGGAGAATGTCCATATCGTAAAAGAGCAGGAACTCCCGGATGGAAGCTTCCCGACAGTTGAAGTGCCGAACCCTGAGAACCCGGCTGCCCTGACCATGGCGATCGACCTGGCGAAGAAGGTAGACGCGGATCTCGTTATCGGCACAGACCCGGACAGCGACCGTATCGGTATCGCCGTTCGTACTACAGTAGATGGAAAAGAGACCTATGTACCGTTCACAGGTAACCAGGTCGGACTCATGATCCTCGACTATATCCTGGATTCCAAGAAGAGTGCAGGCGAACTGCCGGAAGGTTCTTTCGCCGTAACAACGATCGTATCCAGTAAGCTTGCCGGCGCGATCTGCAAATACTATGGCGTAGAGCTCCAGGAAGTTCTCACAGGCTTCAAGTTCATCGGTGAGCGCATCAAGCTCGACGACGAATTCGGATCCAAGCACTTCCAGTTCGGCTTCGAAGAGAGCTACGGCTATCTGGCAGGTCTCGACGTACGTGACAAGGACGCGGTCGTCGGCGCGATGCTGATCGCGGGTATGTACGCTCAGTCCAGAGAGCGCGGACAGTCCCTCGTTGACCGTCTCGAGAACATCTACAAGCGTTTCGGATATGGCTTTGAGGAGACCGTTTCCATTACTCTCGAGGGTAAGGAAGGTATCGAGAAGATCGCGGGCGCGATGAAGTCCCTGCGTGCGGACCTCCTCTCCTGCAAGAATAAGGCAGAAGCCCAGGCGCTCCTCGGCGGTGCTCCGGTCGTTGCGGTACGTGACTACCAGGCTTCCAAGCGTTATATCTTCACTGATGACGGCATCACAGAGGAGAAGATCGATCTTCCTGTATCCAATGTTCTTCTCTACGAGCTCGGCGGCGACAAGGGCCTCGACTGGGCATGTGCACGTCCGTCCGGTACAGAGCCGAAACTGAAGATCTACTTCGGAATCTATGCCAATACGAAGGACGAATCCAGAGCCCGTCTGGATGATACCAAGGCGAAAGTTTCCGCTGCGGTCAAGGCAAAACTCTGAGAGTAAAAGTAATAATTTGTTAACAGATTTGGGCGCTTCCGATGTGAATGATCGGAGGCGCCCTTCTTTGCAAATACGTCAAAATCAAGGCGATTTCCAGTTCGTTAATTAGAATTGTGACGGAAATGTGGCAAACTTCGCAATTTCTCACAAAAACTTCATATTTCACCACCGAAATCCCCTTTTTTCAAAATAAAAAACCCTGTATACTCGGGGTGATTTCTTGAAGGAGGAACATGTGAAATGACGGCAAATGAGTGTCTGGTCAAGTTTAACTCGATCAAAGAGTGCCTTTCTGATGTACTGTGGATGTATTTCGAAATTCAGTCTGCGGATAACGATCAGATCGTTCTCGTAGGAAAACCCGATGAATTTGCAGATCCGATCTTGAAGATCGTCTTCGTGCAGCCGTTCATGATTTCATGCCCGATGCGCTTCACATATGAGGGTGGAGACTTCATCGGTCTGGCACCGCAGGAAGAGTTCTATCAGATGAATGAGAGATATCACTTTGGTCAGGGATATCACATCTTTAAGATCAAGGTCGAGAATAAGAGATTCTTCATCATCGCGAAGTCGATGCACGTGGCGATCTCTGAATGATCAAGATTTGAGCTTCGGTCGGGAATAGCGGAGCGGAAGAAGAAACGAATAAGAAATGTCAAAGAAGATGACGGATTGCGTAAGCGACTCCGTCATCTTTGCAGTTACGGGTAACGATCGAGGCCCTTGCCTTGACGTCATCAGTGGCATTTCCCATGGCGATCCCGACAGCGCCGCAGGTGAACATACTGACATCGTTATCATTGTCGCCAAAGCAGTATGTGTCCGTAAGCGGGACGCCAAGGTGCTCTGCCAGTGCAACGACAGCGTTTCCTTTCGTGGAGCCGCCGGCCATGATGTCGATGACACTTTTCATGGAGGCGGTCACCTCCAGGTCTTTCTTCCCGGAAAGCACTTGTACCAGGGCATCCGTCGGGGAATACACCAGGACCTTGGTCAGACGGGAAGGCGGAGATGACAGATCCTTCTCATCGAGCGGGATCAGGGGCGCGCGGATCTCCTTGCGGACGGAGGAGTTGTAGTTATTGAAGAACGCCATATGGGTGCTGCCCTGACGGTAAAAGATGCCGTCGATACCATAGGCAACGAAGTCAAACCCTTCGGCGATCAGCGTCCGGATAAGTTCGCTTGACGATCTCTTCGAAAAGCACTTCTCGTAGATCGCGGTGTTCTTCTCATAGTCGTAGACCTGGGCGCCGTTACTGGTGATCACGGGAACGGAGATGCCCATCTCCTCGACGAATTTCCTGACGACGTGAAAAGACCGTCCGGTGGCGATCGTGAACCCGGTCGACGAAGGAAGCTCGCGGATAGTCTCCATCGTGTAAGGGGAGATCTCTCCGCCGGCAGGAAGAAGCGTATTGTCAATGTCGCAGATGATCAGTCGTTTCACCTGAAAAAGGACCTCCTGAGAGTGCTTTTGAAGCGGTAAATTCAGTAGTAATAGTAACATTATTTCTTTGATTTTTGAATTTCGGGAAAAACATCAAAGGAAAACCGCCAGATATTACAAAAAAATATCGGAAAAAGTGAGTAATTTGTAAGGTATAAAACCACGGTTTTCTCTTGAAAGAGAAGCCGTCCTATAGTAATCTTTTACATGGTGAAGTAGTAAAATTTTTGGAAGAGGCGTCAGTCGATGAAAAAGAATGCAGCAAGAAGAAGACAGAAGAGAAGAGCAAAAATCGCTGTAGGCGCAGTCGCAGGTGTTCTGGCAGTTGGAGCACTTGGTACCGTCCTGTATTTTACGGTACTTAAGGGCGTCATTGCAGGAAAGAATAACAAAATCGTTGTCACCGATATCAACGGAAGCGAAGTTTCCTACGAGCCGGAAGAACTTCAGCAGCAGCTGGATGTCCCGACTTTCTACGAAGGTGTCACGATCAACGGCGTAAGTGTCGCCGGTAAGACAAAAGAAGAAGTTAAGGCACAGTTCGCGTCAGAAATCAATAAGCCGGCCGCTGAAGTCGTAGACGTCAAGTTCCAGGTCGGCAACGATCTCATCCCGATGGGCACAGAGGGCATGACCATCTCCAGCGACATCGAGGATATTATTGAGCAGGCATACGGCTATGGACGTACCAGCACTCTGCCGGGTGATGAAGGTCTCAAGGACCGTTACAACACGATCAACAGGCTGAAGACATCCCCGATGGACTTTGTTTCCACATATACTCTGGATACTTCCGCGGTAGATTCTCTTACACATCAGGCTCTCGATTCGCTCGAGAAGGAAGTTGTCGAGGCACATGCCACAGGGTTCGACCTCGAGACTCTGACCTTCGTGATCGAAGATTCCCAGCAGGGCTTCAAGGTCGATGTAAACAAGGCGATCGCTGATGTTAAGGAGAAACTGAACAGCGCCGAGTACGAGTGCGTGATCCCGGTTTCGTCGGAAGTAATTGAGCCCGAGACATCCGGTGACTTCTTAAGAGAATACCTCTGCCTGGTTTCCAAGACATCTTCCGAGACCAGCGGTAACGAGAACAGAAACACCAATATCCGCCTCGTCTGCGAGAAGATCGACGGATATGTTCTCCAGCCGGGTGAGACCTTCGATTTTAACGAGTGGGTCGGCCAGAGAACAGAGGATAAGGGCTACAAGATGGCTCACGGTATCTTCAATGGTGACATGAGAGACGAGCTCGGCGGCGGTATCTGCCAGGCAAACACCATGATCTACCAGAGTGTTACCAAGGCAGACCTTCAGGTCGATGAGAGAAAGAATCACACGATCCCGAGTACTTATGTAGACAAGGGAACAGACGCGACCGTTACATGGGAGAGCCCGAACTTCCGTTTCACAAACAATACGGATTATCCGGTCGCACTCCATACTTATTACAAGGACCGTGTCGTAACATGTGAAGTCTATGGACGTCCGCTCGAGGATGGCCAGACGATCAAGCTCGTAGGTGAGAAGGTCCGTGAGATCACTCCTACAACAGTATACGTTGCAGATTCTTCCAAGCCGATCGGATACAAGGAGACCACACAGGGCTCCCGTGTCGGATATGACTACAAGTCTTACAAGGTCTGGTATGACAAGGATGGCAACGAGATCAAGAGAGATGAATACTTCCCGAGCCACTACCCGGTAAGAAATGCGGAGATCCGCATCGGTACGCTCGGCGCTGACGGAAAAGTATACAGTATGGATTCGAAGACAGGTAAGGTAGATGCTCCGCCGGAAGCGATCAACCCGACGACACCTTCGGATACACCGCCGGCAGACACAACTCCGGGCGAAACACCTGCGGATACCGCACCTGCAGATACAACACCTGCGGACACAACACCTGCGGACACGACACCTGCCGAAAACGGCGGCTGATCCCGGCAGAAGGGGTTGCTGCCCGGCGCGGAAGCGCTTTAGCACAGATAATTCAGGGCACAAGTCTTCACTTGAGATTGTGCCCTTTTTATGGAAAAGGAGAGAAAGCATATGAGTACATCTTACAAAGGCCCGATCGTTCTTATCATTATGGACGGTGTAGGCATCAAAGCAATCGAGACAGGTAACGCCGTAACCGGCGCTAAGAAGCCGATCCTGGACAACTGCATGAAGAACTATCCGATGCAGAAGCTCAAGGCACACGGTACAGCAGTAGGTCTTCCGTCTGACGGAGACATGGGTAACTCCGAAGTTGGCCACAACGCTATCGGCGCAGGTCAGGTATACAGCCAGGGTGCTAAACTCGTTTCCGAGTCTCTGGCAAGCAAGTCTATGTATCAGAGCGAAGTATGGCAGTCCCTTGTAGCAGATGCAAAGAAGGGCGGCACGTTGCACTTCATCGGTCTTCTCTCCGACGGTAACGTACACTCCCACATCGATCACCTCCTCGCTATGCTCGATGAGGCTAAGGAAGAGGGTGTAGCAAAGGTACGCATCCACATTCTTCTCGATGGTCGTGATGTTGGTGAGACTTCTGCTCTGCAGTATGTTGATCAGCTCGAAGCAAAGCTTGCTGAACTTTCCGATGATTCCCACGACTACAGAATCGCTTCCGGCGGTGGACGTATGGTCATCACCATGGACCGTTACGGCGCAAACTGGGGCATGGTAGAAGCAGGCTGGAAGACACACGTACTTGGCGAAGGCAGACAGTTTGCTACAGCTAAGGAAGCAATCGAGACATTCCGTTCCGAGATCCCGAACGTTATCGACCAGGATCTCCCGGCTTTCGTTATCGCTGAGAACGGCGCTCCGGTCGGTACGATCGAAGACGGCGACAGCGTGATCCTTTACAACTTCCGTGGTGACCGTGCTCAGGAGCTGACAGTAGCATTTGAGAGCGGCGCTGACTTTGACAAGTTCGACCGTGTTCGTGTTCCGAACGTTAACTATGCCGGTATGCTCGAGTACGACGGCGACCTTCACATCCCGAAGAAGTTCCTCGTTTCTCCGCCGGTCATCAGAAACACACTCGGCGAGCTCCTCGCAAACAAGGGCATCGCTCAGCTGGCAATTTCCGAGACACAGAAGTACGGTCACGTTACATACTTCTTCAACGGTAACAGATCTTCTAAGTTCAATGACGACCTCGAAGAGTACATCGAGATCCCGTCTGATATCGTTCCTTTCGAGCAGCGTCCGTGGATGAAGTCCGCTGAGATCACAGACGAACTCGTTAAGCTCATCTCCGAGAACAAGTACCCGTTCATGAGAGTTAACTTCCCGAACGGCGACATGGTCGGTCACACAGGCGTATTCGAGTCTGCTGTCATCGGTGTTGAGTCCGTTGATATCGCTCTGAAGAGAATCCTGCCGGCAATCGATGCAGTAGGTGGTATGGCGATCATCACAGCTGACCACGGTAATGCCGAGGAAATGTACGAGCTGGCTAAGGACGGTTCCCCGAAGGCAGACAAGGACGGCCGTATCAAGGCAAAGACATCTCACACACTGAATCCGGTTCCGTGTATCTTCTACGACAACACAGAGAACAAGGACAAGTACGAAGTTGTTGATTCCGATTCTTATGGTCTTGCAAACATCGCAGCTACTATCGCGGATCTCCTCGGTGTAGAGAAGCCGGATTGCTGGGAGTCTTCCATGATCAAGATGAAGTAATTCATCACCAATTCGCTAAACAGAAAATAGTGCCGCTACGGTTCAGACAGTTTGCTTACGCAAAACTCACCGTAGCGGCTCTTTTTCTGTTTTTCGCCTGGCGTCTCATCTCGTGAAACTCGCCGGTGAGGCATTTTCTATTCTTCTATTTATTCCTACGGTTTCATCACAGGAGGGTGCCGTAGCGGCTCTTTTTCTGTTTTCGGTCTGGTGGTTCGTTCTGTTGTCAAAGGTTATAAAATTTCGTGAAAAAGAATTAGTTTTATTTTCAAAATACATATTGAATGACGCGTCCTAACATCGTATTATTCTTAACTGAAAGAAGAAGGAAAAAAGAAGGTCCGGGGAGAGGCTGAAAAGGGAATGAAGAAGAATACTGCATCACGTGGAAAAAAGACAGCAAGAAAGAGTTCAACAAGGAAGGCTTCTTTTCTGAAGAGTATTACTGCTCCGAAGAGAAAGGGCAGACGGAAAAAGACAGTTGTTTCGACCAAGGTAATTGCGATCATTACCGCAGTTCTGGTATGCAGCCTGTTCGTCACGATCCTCTGCACACAGGTATTCCATGAGCAGCTTGGACGCCTGTTTTCTAAGAAATATTCCGTAACCGATATTGATGGTTCAACAAAGAAATATACAGCAGATGAGCTGGAGGAAGAGCTGAAAAGTGACAGATTCTACCAGGGCATCCACGTCGACGGCGTAGATCTTTCCGGGAAAACACTCGAAGAAGCAAAGTCCATGTTCTCGGAGCTTCGCAGTGAGCACATAGACGAGCGGGTCGATATCCGTTTCCAGATCGGAAATGAAATGGTCAGTCTGAATGCTGACGGATCCCATCTTACTTCCAACATCGATGATATACTCAACGAGGCTTACAATTATGCAAAGACGAGCACTCTGGAGGGTGGAGACGGTCTAGTCGAGCGTTACCAGAAGGTCACGGAACTGAAGAAGACCCCGAAGGAGTTTACCTCTGCGTTTACGATCGGCGATGCAAATATCAGCCAGCTGACACATGCTGCGCTTGACGAATATAACTGGGCTCCGAAGGAAGCGAAAGCAACGGGTTTTGACACCAGTGAACTGAAGTTTATCATCGAGGAGTCAAAGAACGGGCAGTCTGTTGATATTGATAAAGCCATCTCGGATGTGAAGAGTGCTTTTGCAGAGGGAAACTATAAGGCTGTGATTACGGTCGAGACTACGAGCCTGCCTCCGAAGACGACGGCGGATTCTCTCCGTGCAAAGCTCGGCAAAGTTTCTTCCAACGGTTCGAAAACAAAGGATGATTCGAACCGCAACACCAATATCTATCTGGTATGTAAAGCACTAGACGGCCTTGTACTCCAGCCGGGCGAACAGTTTGACTTCAACGCGATCATCGGCCAGAGAACTCCGGAAAAAGGATATAAAGAAGCTGCGGGTATTACAAACGGA
>DBYF01000025.1:70923-72509 GCA_002310155.1 Mageeibacillus sp. UBA1193
TATCACAGTGTCATGGAGGCCGATCTTCAGGTCGATTTCAGAGTCGCGCACTCCTGGCCGAGTGACTATGTAGACGCGGGAACGGATGCTACCGTTTCATGGGAATGGCCGACTTTTAAGTTTACGAACAATACTGACTATCCGGTCGCCATTCACGCCTGGTACGGAGATTGCTGGGTAACAGTTGAGATCTTCGGAAGACTTCTTCCGAACGGAGAAAAGATCAAGTTCTTCGGTGAACCTGAGCTTTTGATCGACGAGGAACCTACGGAGATAGAGTACGTTGCAGATCCGACGCTTCCGGTCGGCGAGAAGGTCAAAGAAAGAAGCGCGCACAACCACAAGCTGGCAAAGGCTTACAAGGTCAGATATGACGCGGATGGGAATGAGCTTAAGCGCTCCGAGATGTTGACGGAGTATCGTATGATCAAGGCGAAGTACCGTATAGGTACACTTGCCCCGGACGGAACGACTTTCTATATGGATCCGAAGACGGGAGAAGTTTCGCCACCGGCCGGTTATGTAGATCCGCAATCGACGACAGCTGCACCTCCGCCGGATACGACGGCAGCTCCGGAAACAACAGAAGCGCCGCAGGAGACTTCACAGGAAGCGGCACCGGAAGCCTGACGACCCTGTGAGTTTTCAGAATATGAAGATACGCGAAAAGCGCCCGTACGGGCGCTTTTCTCATATGAAAGACAATAGGGAACATAAGAGGAATTTCATTCAGAAATTATCTCGATTTTCAAAGTAGAAATCGGCCCAATTCTTTATATATGTGGTATAATATATGCGCTCAACGTGTGCCCATTCGCATACGGATGAGCCACAAACTATAGTTAAATCTTTATATAAAGGAGAAAGTGTATGGCAATTGAACTTACAAAAAAGACCATGGACGGTAACGAAGCTGCTGCATATTCCTCATATGCATTTACCGAAAACGCAGCGATTTACCCGATTACACCGTCCTCGCCTATGGCTGACCACACCGACCAATGGGCACAGCAGGGCAGAAAGAATATCTTCGGACAGACGGTTAATATCGTCGAGATGGAGTCTGAGGGAGGTGCTTCAGGTGCTGTTCACGGCTCACTGGCAACAGGTGCTCTGACAACAACTTATACCGCATCCCAGGGTCTTCTCCTGATGATCCCGAATATGTACAAGATCGCCGGTGAACTTCTCCCGTGCGTATTCCACGTTTCCGCAAGAGCTCTCGCAGCTCACGCTCTTAACATCTTCGGCGACCACGCAGACGTATATGCTTGCCGTCAGACAGGTTTCGCAATGCTCTGCTCCAACTCCGTTCAGGAAGTTGCAGACCTCGCTGCAGTAGCTCATCTGGCTACCATCAAGACAAGAGTTCCGTTCATTCACTTCTTCGACGGTTTCCGTACATCTCACGAGATCCAGAAGATCGAAGTTATCGACTACGATACACTCGGTTCCCTCGTTGATTACGATGCAATCAAGGAATTCCGTAAGAGATCCCTCTCTCCGAACCACCCGACACTTCGTGGTACAGCTCAGAACCCGGATATCTACTTCCAGGGCAGAGAGGCTTCCAACCCGTTCTATCT
>DBYF01000025.1:72642-73376 GCA_002310155.1 Mageeibacillus sp. UBA1193
AACGCTCACGGTGAGAAGGTTGGTCTTGTAAAGGTTCACCTCTATCGTCCGTTCTCTGCTGAGAAGCTCCTCGAGGCTATCCCGGCTTCTGCTAAGGCTATCGCAGTTCTCGACAGAACTAAGGAGCCTGGTTCCTACGCTGAGCCGCTCTTCCTCGACGTTGCAGCTGCTTACGTTGGTAAGAACGCTCCGAAGCTCATCGGCGGCCGTTACGGTATGGGTTCTAAGGACACAACACCTGAGACGATCCTCGCAGTTTATAAGGAACTCAAGAAGGATCAGCCGAAGGAAAGATTCACCATCGGTATCGATGATGACGTTACATTCCTCTCTCTCGATTGCTCCGAGTCTATCGAAGTTGCAGGCGAGGGTACAGTACAGGCTAGATTCTGGGGTCTCGGTGCTGACGGTACTGTTGGTGCTAACAAGAACTCCATCAAGATCATCGGTGACCACACAGACAAGTACGCTCAGGCTTACTTCTCTTACGACTCTAAGAAGTCCGGTGGTATCACGATCTCTGACCTGAGATTCGGTGACACTCCGATCCGTTCTACATACCTCATCAACAAGGCTGACTTCGTAGCTTGCCACAACCAGTCTTATGTTTATGAGTACGATATGCTCTCTTCCCTGAAGCCGGGCGGCACGTTCCTCCTCAATACTCAGTGGACAAGAGAAGAGCTCGAGGAGAGACTCCCGGGTTCTATGAAGAGATATATCGCTAACAACAA
>DBYF01000133.1:0-14247 GCA_002310155.1 Mageeibacillus sp. UBA1193
CTTTTTGGCAGAAAAAACGAAAAAACCCTTGACAATAGGCGATTTGACGTAGATAATAACTTTGAAATAAAGCCCTGAAGGAGGCAATGAAAATGAATAAATCAGAACTTATTGATGCAGTTGCAAAGAAGACAAACATGACAAAGAAGCAGGCTGAGGCAGCTATCAACGCTACTCTCGATGCTATCGGTGACGCTCTCGCTGCTAAGAAGCCGGAGAAAGTCGTTCTCGTTGGCTTCGGTACATTCGAGACAAAGAAGCGTGCAGCACGTAAGGGCCGCAACCCGAGCACAAAGGAAGTTATCAACATTCCTGCTTCCAAGGCTCCTGTTTTCAAGGCTGGTAAGGGTCTGAAGGACAAAGTCAACAAGAAGTAATTTTTGTTAGTAAGTTCATTCAAAGAGCTGTCTCTTATGAGGCAGCTCTTTTTTTGTCCTAGCCTCTTCCGTACTTCTCCATGACTTCCTTCATCGTTTCATCCAAAAGGAGCCGCAACACCGAGAGTACACGTGTCTGTGTTCTCATCTTCGGTGTCCTGCGTATCGCATAGCGGAGATTTCTTTCGACCTGTGACGCGGAAATATGAAACTCAGGCTGTGCAAGCGGATACAGACTCTTCGACGCACACTTGAGAAGCTTGGGTTCTTTGTACAGTCTGAAAAGAAGCACACGAAGGATCCTGGTCCCCATCAGCGTCTCCGAAAAACCGTATCTTTTGATCACAGTATCGATCGCCCGGTAGATGACCGCATCCTCGAAGAGATGGTCGGAGGGTGATGATTCGCGGAGTGGAAGGACTTTGTCCCTCACCTTTCCAAGGACATAGTTCTGGCCGCGCCTGCCGTCGATCAGGTAATGCATCTTCCCGTCCGTATCACTTAAGCCCACCATCCCGCTGTTCAGAAGCATCGCATTGATACACTTAAGGATCGCCTTGTCATCGCAGGCGATAAAGAATCCGTATTCACCGGTGCTTTTCCGTGTGGGAACCGTACTTCTGTCGATCGTTGCCGTGCTGTAATTTCTCATACCAATACCCGCCTTCCGAATGTTTTTCTGTATTAAAGCACGGAGCGGAAAGCGGAATCAATATTTTATATGAGTGGTTTTGAAAACAATTTATGAAGAGTAAGCTGTCTCTTCCAGCTCATCTTCCTGAAGCTCGAGAGAGTACGCATAATGAGCATAGGGTGTATATTTGACAGTCACCTCATCCCCTTCTTTCAGATCAAAGGAGAAAGGATTCACGTAGTACTTCGTGCCGTCGATGACAACATGATCCTTGAAACTGCTGACAGACTCGATCGTACCGCTGTGCATTCGATAGGAAGAACGAAGCACAGTAGATGTATCGAGAAGTCTCGGAATCGAGAACACGGCGAGCTGGATAAGAAGAATGAGTGCAAGAACTGCCGGAAGAACATAGAGAAATCCCTTTTTCCAACGGTTCTGCTGGGTATTCTGATAAGACCACAGGAAAACGATCAGAAGGATCAGGCTTATGAGCAGATGCCCACCCAGATTGACCCAGAAATAGCTCATTGTTCCACCTCGTTTTCCTTAGTATCCGAAAGCTCCGTAAAGGAAGCCTCTGTAAGCAGCGCGTCCACGGAAAGATCCCATGCATCCTTAGGAAAAGCACTGAAAACATTCTTTTCAGCAACAACTCCTATGCAAGCCGGTCTTTCTCCCAAAGAACCGAAGAAACGGTCATAGTAACCTTTTCCGCGGCCGAGTCTCGTTCCGGAAAGGTCATAGGCCATGCCCGGGACTAATACCAGATCGATCATAGAAGGATCGACCTTCGGAAGATCCGTCTGCGGCTCCGGAATTGAGAAACTGCCTGTTTCAAACATGTCCGCTTCCCCTGCTTCATAAAAGACGATATCATCTCCCTCAACACGGGGAAAACAGGTCTTTACGGGCAGCGAACGGAGAAGATCATCCAGATGAAGTTCCTCATCGATCGGCATATATGCGGCGATGTATCGCGCTGTCTTTACTTTATCTTGCCACTTTTGCGGCCATTTCTCAATATCCAGCACAGACCGGGAAGCTTCTTGTGAAGTGTCTCTTCTTCTGTCACGAAGAACACGGCGCATCAGTGCTTTTGCCCGACGGGTATTCTCACTCATGCTTCCTCTCCCGAAGAAGATCCTGCTTCTTCAAGCATCTTCTCGAAGTCATCTTCCGAGATCACAGTCACACCGAGCGACTGGGCTTTCGTCAGTTTCGAGCCTGCGGCCTCTCCCGCAAGGACATACGAAGTGTTCTTCGATACCGAAGATGATACCGTACCGCCCTGAGCCAGGATCAGTTCAGAGGCCTGGTTGCGCGTATATTTCGAAAGAGTTCCGGTCAGTACGAAGATCTTGCCGGCAAATGCCGTTCCTGCCTTCTCACCTGCGTCCTCTTCCATATTGACGCCGTAACTTCTGAGCTTTTCGATCAGCGCGAGATTACTCTCTTTACTGAAGAAGTCCGCGACACACTGTGCCGTGACCATACCGAAATCAGGAAGCGCCGCCAGTTCAAGAACTGTTGCGTTCTTCAGGTTATCCATAGAACCGAATGCTTTTGCCAGAGAACGTGCTGCCACAACTCCGACATTACGGATGCCAAGTGCCGCGATCAGTCGGGACAGCGGACGATGCTTCGACTCTTCGATCGAAGCCAGGAGATTCGCAGTAGATGACTCTCCCATACGTTCAAGACCGGAGAGCAGTTCTTTTTTCTCAGAAAGTGCATAGATATCCGCGACATCGTGGATCAGATCCGCGTCAAGAAGGATATTGATCATGCCGGGGCCCATGCCATCGATATTCATGGTGTCCTTCGACGCGAAATGCATCATCGCGCGGTAGACCTGTGCGGGGCAGAGCTCATTGAGGCAGTAGATATGTGCCTCACCTTCTTTTCTAAAGACCTTCTCACCGCATGCGGGACATACTTCCGGCATATGAAAAGGAACAGTATCGGAAGGACGAAGTTCCGTGTTTACTGATACGATCTCAGGTATGATCTCGCCGGCTTTACGGACAACGACCATATCACCGATACGGACATCCTTCTCCTTAATGAAATCTTCGTTATTGAGGGTCGCTTTACTAACAGTTGTACCTGCCAGATGCACCGGTTCGAGGACCGCAACAGGAGTAAGCTTACCGGTCCTTCCAACCGATACTTCGATCGACAGAAGACGGGTCTGCTTTTCTTCCGGCGGATACTTATACGCGATCGCCCAGCGCGGGATCTTCGCCGTCTCACCGAGTTTCTCACGAAGAGAGATCTCGTTGACCTTGATGACTGCGCCATCGATACCGTAGCTCAGCTCACCTCTGGATTCTCCGATGCTCTCGATCGCGTTCCAGATCTCTTCATCTGTTCTGCACTCGATAAAGCCGGGGCTTGCTTCAAAACCAAGATCAGAAAGGAATCTCAGAGTATCCGCGTGAGTCGCGAATTCTTTTCCACGGATCGCCTGGATATTAAACACAAAGATCGAAAGGGAACGCTCAGCAGCAACTTTCGCGTTCAGCTGACGAAGAGAACCTGCAGCCGCATTTCTCGGATTTGCAAAGGTCTTCTCCCCTGCAAGCTCTGCCTGTTCGTTCACGCGCAGGAATACCTCGAAAGGCATATAGACTTCACCGCGGACTTCCAGATACGGGATCGACGGATCGATCGACTTCGGAAGGTTCTTGATCGTTCTCGCGTTCTCCGTGATATCTTCACCGACAAGACCATCGCCACGCGTAGACGCGCGGATCAGGCGGCCGTTCTCGTATTCCACGGAAACAGAAAGACCGTCGATCTTTCTCTCCACAACGAAAGAAAGGCCCTCGGATCCTACCGTATTTCTCACACGGCTGGTAAATTCAAACACTTCATCCTGGGAGAAGATATCGCCCAGGCTCTTCATCGGCACGGCATGCATGACCTTGGAAAACTTCTCATTCACGCGTCCGCCGACATGCTTCGTCGGAGAATCCGGCGTCGCATAGATCGGGTATTTTGCTTCCAGCTCCTCAAGTTCACGGAGCATGGCATCATATTCAAAGTCGGAAATGATCGGAGCATCATTCTCGTAGTAGAGTTTATTGTGCTTTTCGAGTTCCGTTCTGAGGAACTCCATTCTTTCCCATATCTCCATACAGAAACACCCCGTTATCTCTTGATTTTACCGTCCTTACGTCCTCCGGCGAGATAGATGACCGGAAGAAACGAAACAACAAAGAAAAAGCCGCTCCACACCAGAAGATCTACACCCAGAAGATTTCCTACCTTCGAGAAGATACTCGTCTGAGGCACGGTGATAAAAGGAGACAGCATATACAAGTCTTTCTTAAGAAGACGATAAAGCGGATTCATGATGCACTCATAGCACATGCATACGGGAAGAGCCAGAATAAAGGCATCCGCCACATATCTCGTCCACTCGGTCTTATTGGCCAGGACCAGAACGATCGTCCCCGCCAGTACCACAGCAACGAATACAGCTTCGATCGAGAAAGACTTGGATGTGAATACTCTCACACAGTAAACGATACAGGCCAGAAGCGAGAGCGCCATCGCGATCGCATCGCTGCTCTCCATACGGCCCAGAAGGAGCATCACACAAGTGATGCCCATGATGATCAGAAGCACCAAAACAGCAAAAGCAATTGCAGGCAAGCCCATCTTGCCTACAACTGCTTCTGTAGCCTGACATGTAATATCTGAAACGATGCGGAACGGATACGTGAGCACTGTTCCCCAAAGCAGAAACAACAATATGGAAACGATCAATGCTCGCAGATCACTTCGCACGGCTTTGGCCTTTCAGATAAAAGATAGGATTAATCTTCAAACTCGTACGGATCGTAGTCCGCCAGAAGCTCCTTAAGAACAGCCACTTCCTCAGCAGTCAGTGTGATGCCCTTACCAGCGCGCTCGTGCTCCGGAGCCCAGTCACGGATATCCAGCTTCGGCTTACCGTCATTCCAGCGAATGATGTTGACCTCACGATTCCAGTTAGACTTGCTTGTCGAAAGGATACCGATCTCCTTAACGACTTCAGATTTAATCTCTGCCATATCTCTACTTCCTTCCTTTCACGCGGTTTCACGCTCCGGCACCCGCCGGTCCCGCGCAAAGCTGTTTTCAATTCCACATGATTATATCATATATGCTATTATATATATACTTAAAAGAGCATTTTGTTCGAAAGGAAAAAGAACTGCTTTCTATGCACCATTTTATAGCCTCTTCTGCGATGTTTTCGCTTAAGATATCGATCCTTCACATCTTTCTTATCCTGATCGCTCTCGGAGTCCTGTTTATCGCATTTATGGTCATCTCCGCCGCTATGGTCAAGGTAGACCGCCGGGATATCTTTCCGACAGACAAAGACAGAAAAGAAACCAAAGAGATCAAGATCGGATTCTTCTCCGACACTCACGGATTCGGGTGTCTCCGTTCTCCTGAATGGATCGCCGGTAAATTCATAGAAAACGGCTGCGATATAGTGCTTTTCGGCGGGGACTGCGTGCATCACAAAGCGGTCCGCGAATCCGATACCAAAATGCTAACCAGGGTATCCGCTCTTCTTAAGGAAAAGAACATCGAACTGATCGCCGTTCACGGCAATCATGACTGGAACCTTGGAGCAGACGATTTTGTAAAAATGGGTGCAAACCTTCTGGACGATAATTGGAAAGAGATCCCCTTCGATCACAAGATCGCCATCTGCGGTATCACAGACAGCGAGAGAGGCTGCCGCCCGTGGGGTACGATCCCGGACGGATTCAGCAGTTTTGACGGATTCCGCCTGGTGTTAGTCCACAACCCGGATTTCATCTACTCGCTTACGGACGCATCTTCACTGGAGGAAAAGGATCTTCCTTTCGACTATATCCTTTCCGGCCATCTTCACGGCGGACAGGTGCACCTGCCCTTTAATCTGGAATTCGTATTCTTCAGAGAAGACAGAATCGCCCGCGAAGAGGGCATCCTCGCAGGCGAATACAAATTCCGTGGTTATAAGGGATTCATCAGTAAGGGCGCCGGCAACGGTTTTCTGCCGATCCGTCTCTTTGCCCGTCCCGAGATCCATATCCTGAAGTTCCATATTTAAGCGTTCAATTACGGCCGGACGTTCCTTTCTTATTCAGCAGGATCAGTGCAGCTGCTGAAACGATTACGCCTGCAAAGAACATCAGCGAGATCATAAACGCTTCCAGATTAAAAGCGATTGCCGATCCGATCAGGCACAGTGCAAAGACACCTGAAAAAACATCAGTAAGCCAGCTTTTCATAACAGCCATAGATCATTTCCCTCTTTCCCAAAAGCACTTGCCGGTCAGTGAGTGATCACATATGCGAATGCACCGAATCTCTCGCCAAGACCGAAGCAAGCATAGGCAGTGGCCAGAAAGAGAACCGTGTATGCAGCGTATCTTACTTTTCTGTTGTTTCTGATAAGGTCTTCTGTCTTTCTCATGGTGTTTCTAATTTGCATTGACATTTTTAATACTCTCTCTTTCCTGAACCACTTCCCTGTGCTTCATGGTTTTATTCTACCGGGGAAAGATAAATACATCGTCAATTGAAGATAAAGAAAAGATAAAGAATGGTAAAGAAAAACCCGGCTTGTAACCGGGATCTTCAAGGGGGTTTGGGAGGGTATATATGAAATCTTTTTGCTTTATGGTTATATCATACCCTCCGAACCTTAACCGAACCTAAAAGACCAAAAACACATCCCTGTATTTTATTTTCTTCTGTTCGGATGCTGAAAGCCCGGCTTTTGCAGCCGGGCTTTCAATGTTGAGGTGGTATATTATGAAGTTTGAATAATATGCTGATTAAGACTTTGACTTCTTGATCGTCTTTACAGTTACGAAGCCGAGGAATATGAGCCATACCAGAAGGCCGGTCTTACCTCCGAGGGCAACTGCATCCACACCTGAGATACTGAACAGTACAGTTGAGATCTTGATCACTGCGATACTAAGGGAAATAAGTACGATCAATCCTAATGCAACAAGTACGAGGTACTCTACCATCTGCTTGCCTGTAATTACTGTCTTGTTCTCTTTATTCATTGTGTTTGTCATGTTGATACCCTCCATGTCGTTCTTAGCTTATGTCTATATCTTACCGATGAAAGGTAAATACATCGTCAACCAAATCTAAAGAATCGATAAAGAAAAAGAGTTTTCAGTGCCTCCGAAGGTCAGCACTGAAAACTCTTATTTATCGCGCAATTATTTAGAAACGCTTACTTGATCTTTGCCGCTTTGATCTTCCAGATACCCTTCGCATACTCGCTGATGGTTCTGTCGGAAGAGAACTTACCGGAATTGCAGATGTTGATCCAGCACTTCTTCGCCCAAGCTATGCGGTTTGCGTAATCCTTGTAAGCCTGGTCTCTGGTCTTTCTGTAATCGTCGAAGTCACCCAGTACATAGTAGGTGTCGCCCGGCTGCCAGTTGCTGCCGTAGATAAGACCATTGAACAGATCCTGGAACATGCCTGTTCCCTCATCGTTGAATGTACCGTCTACCAGACGATCGAGAGCCTTCTTCAGACCCGGGATGTTCTCATACTGCCACTTCGGGTTGTAGTAAGCACGTGTAGCTTCCATATCCTCAACACGGCAGCCGAAGATGTAGACATTGTCATCACCAACAGACTGTGCGATCTCAACGTTCGCGCCGTCCCATGTACCGAGGGTAACCGCACCGTTCATCATGAACTTCATGTTACCTGTACCGGAAGCCTCAAGACCTGCTGTAGAGATCTGCTCGGAGATATCTGCTGCCGGGAAGAGCTTCTCACCGTTACTTACGTTATAGTTCTCGATAAATACGACCTTCAGACGGCCCTTCATAGCCGGATCGTTGTCGATCATCTTAGCGATCTCGTTGATGAACTTGATGATCGCCTTTGCGCGGAAGTAACCCGGAGCAGCCTTAGCACCGAAGAATACGGTTACCGGCGGCATATCGAGCTTCGGATTCTCCTTGATGCGGTCGTAGAGGTTCAGAGCGTAGATCGCGTTCAGGAGCTGTCTCTTGTACTCATGCAGACGCTTGATCTGTACGTCGAAGATAGAGTCCGGATTTACTTCGATACCCTTTGTCTTCTTCAGGTGATCGCAAAGAGCTACTTTATTTCCACGCTTAACCTTGAGGAAGCGCTCCATGACCTTCTTGTCGTTCGCGTACTTCTCGAGCTTCTTGAGCTGATCGAGGTCAGTTACCCAGTCTTCGTTACCGAGAAGGTCTGTGATGAGAGCAGCCAGATCCTGGTCGCAGACACGAAGCCATCTTCTCGGAGTAACACCATTAGTCTTATTGGAGAACTTCTCAGGATAGATCTCGTACCACTCTTTAAGAGTATCTCTCTTAAGGATCTCGGTATGCAGTGCAGCTACGCCGTTAACGGAGTAGGAACCGTAGATCGCCATCCATGCCATCTGTACCTTACCATCGGAAAGGATCGACAGACGGTCAACAAGCTCGGAATACATACCCATCTCGAAGAACTGAGCACGCTGCTGGTTGTTGATACCCTCGACGATCTCGAAGATTCTCGGGAACAGGAAGCGGAAGATGTTGCAGTCCCACTTCTCCAGAGCCTCAGCCATGATGGTGTGGTTGGTGTAAGCAAATGTATGACGTACGATCTCCCAAGCGTCTTCCCACTTCACGCCGTTCTCATCAACGAGGATACGCATGAGCTCCGGAATACCGATAACCGGGTGGGTATCGTTGAGCTGGATGCTGTTAAGCTCAGCAAACTTAGAGAAATCGTTGCCATGAACAGCCTTGTAGTTTCTTACGATATCCTGCAGGGATGCGGATACGAAGAAGTACTGCTGACGGACACGAAGTACCTTACCATCGTAAGATGTATCATTCGGGTAAAGCACTCTGAAGATATCGTTTACGCGGTTTCTCTCGATAACTGCGTCATCGAAACGCTGGGAGTTAAAGAGATTGAAATCGAATTCCTGAGCAGGTTCGCACTTCCAGAGGCGCAGACGGTTAACGTTATGTGTGTTATAGCCTGTGATCGGCATATCGCACGGAATCGCCCATACATCAAAGTCATTGAAGTGAACGCGGATCTTATCCTCATATCTCGGGATAACAAACGGATAACCATTCTCCATCCAGGAATCCGGATGCTCTCTCTGGAAGCCGTTCTCGAATGTCTGACGGAACAGACCGTAACGGTAAAGGATACCGTAACCTGTTACCGGGAGATCCAAAGTAGCGCAGGAATCCAGGAAGCAGGCTGCCAGACGGCCGAGACCGCCGTTACCGAGAGCAGCGTCTGTTTCTTCCTCGAGAAGATCTGTCAGGTTGATGCCGAAGCCCTTCATAGCCTCAACTGCCTGCTCGTAGATACCGAGGTTTACGAGGTTATTCAGCATGGAACGGCCAACCAGGAACTCAGCGGAGAGGTAATGTGCCTGACGGACCTTACCGTACTTCTCACGTGTCTTCTCCCAGTCATCCGCCATGATCTCAACGATCGAACGGGAAAGAGCCAGCCAGTAGTCTCTTGCAGTACCCTTGTCCGCGCTCTTACCGGAGCAGGACTTGACCTGGAAAGCAACCATGTCGTGAAGTTCCTGAGCGGTGATATTATGTGTCTTAGCCGGATCCACAGTGATCTTGCGGCGATCCGGTGTCTTTGCAGCAGAAGTCTTCTTTGCCGGAGCTTTCTTAGCGGCCGGAGCAGCTTTCTTAGCTGTTGCAGCGGCTTTCTTTGCCGGTGCAGCCTTCCTTACTGCAGTTGTAGCTTTCTTAGCAGGAGTGGTTTTCTTGGCCGGAGCCTTCGCTGCAGAAGCGGCTTTCTTAGCAGTAGCTGCTTTCTTCGCCGGCGCCTTTGCCGTAGTAGCTGCCTTCTTAGCCGGTGCTTTTTTAGCAGCCGGAGCAGCCTTCTTAGCTGTTGCTGTTTTCTTTACTGTCTTCTGTGTTTCTTTCTTTTGTGCACGTTCAGTCATAACGATGCACCTCCTTTTCCCCATAGGTTTGTAAAACCACATTTGCTATTTTAGCAGACTTCACAATTTCTGCAAATCAAAGTATTATTATATATAGCATTCTCCGGAGGGTAGATATGACAGTTACGTCTCAAACCATTGTACTAGCGCTGATTGCAGCCGTTATGGCCGTTCCGGCTTTTTTCATGTTCAACAAGATGCCTGAAGCATGGCTTCAGGATTATGATTTCGATCCGAAGGCGGAGAACGTCCGCTGGGCCAAGCGTCTGAAACCCTACCATATCGGTATTTTCGCAGTTATCTATGCAGTTCTGGTATTCATCAGCTCCGCATGTTATCCGAATTTCCTCTGTTCTGAGCACTGGCTCCGTGTAATTGCCCTGCTTGTAGCACTTCCGGGCTTTACCGTGATCATCATGTCAGACAAACTGAACCGTATCATTCCGGATCACGTGATCATCTTCAATATCGCGCTCTCGATCCTGTACTTCATCAGCGATTTCGTTGACGGAAACATCTGGATCGCATCTTCCAAACCGTGGTATTACTTCATCCTGAACCGCGTGATCGCCGCGATCATCGGAAGCGGAGCGCTTCTTATCATCGGTATTCTTTCCTCCGCGATCGCAAAGACCGAAGCCATGGGCATGGGCGACGTCAAGCTCCTGTTCCTGTGCGGCCTTCTCTCCGGTCTTAAGGGACTGATCTTCGTAGTATTCATTTCCTTCGTAAGTGCCGGTATCGTAGCTGTCCCGATGATCATCAGGAAGCGTATGCGCATCGCGAAAGAAGAAAAAGAGATCCGCGAAAGTCCGGATCCTGCCAAAGCAAGAAAGATCCTGGCCAAGAAGAAGCGCGAGATGCACTTCGCCGACGACCCGGACTATCTGGCATTCGGACCTTTCCTTATTCTCGGAACAGTGCTTTTCCTGCTGTATGAGCCCTATATGCTCGAACTGTTTGAACGTTACTTCGGTCAGGTAGCGGGGGCATTCTAATGAGTGATCAGCAAAAGCGCGGCTCTCTGAGTTTTCCGAAGATCCTGAAAGACTACGTACTTCCCTTTCTCTGCCCGTCTTCATACCCGAATCTGGGCATCGTACTGGCAGGTGCTTTTGGCCTGTCCTTCCTGCTTCAGATGGTATGGACGGAGCTTCCGGAAGAGAAACTCTTCTTCTCGAAAACTTCCCTGATCGGTTTCTCCCTGATCACGCTCTTCCGCCTGCTGGCACTGCTTCTCGTATACGTCCTTGTCACGGAGCACTATAAGATCGGCGCGCATCACACATGGGGCAGAAACCCCGGCGTCGGCGGATTCTTCCTCGCGTTTATGGTCGGTGTTCCCGCCATGATGATCTCTGTCGGTATCCATAACCTTTTCATCTACATGGAACTGAAGATGGAGAACCCGATCCCGTCGCAGCTATACTACTATGTGACCGAGGAAGGCTCGATCTACGGGCTGATCCTGATGCTCATCATGGTCGTCGTATTCCCTGTACTGATCGAGGAACTCTTCTTCCGGGGTCTGGTATACGCGGTCATTCCGGATAAGTGGTGGCTCCGTATTACGATCCCCGCGATCCTCAGCACGTTTTTCGCCGTGAACCGTCTGGAACTGCCGTCACTTCTTGTTATCGGACTTCTTTGCTCCTGTGTACGCTATTTCACGGATAACGCGCTGTGTTCATGCCTGACAAGATTCGGCTTCTTCTGCACGAAGATCCTTCTGAGCCGGTTTATCCCGGATCAGGAACCGACCGCTGTCCAGAACGCGATGGACTATGACCGTATGGTGATCTATGCATCCGTCATGGGTGTCGTTCTCGGTTTCGTTATGATCATGGTACTTTTAAGACAGCTCCGTCTTCTCCGTTACCTTCAGAAGAACGAAGACATGCGCTGTGAGACTGAAGAAGGAAAGCCACTGGCGATCCCGCTTCAGGAGCACTTTCATATCGATTTTGTGATTGGAGTCGCTTTCTTGGCACTCTGCTGGATCATGTCCTGATATCAGGGATTTCAATCATCCTCGATCTTCGCTCCGAAAGGCGCAAGCGAAAGTTTCGCCAGTTTGAAGTGCTGCATACCGAAAGGCGCGCCTATGATCGTGATACAGAGGATACAGCCGGCAAGAAGCCAGGAAAGCGCTGCGAGCAGGCCTCCAAAGATGATTCATATAATATTTCCAAGAAATCTCATGTGTTTTTCCTTCTTTCTCTCGAAAATTAATTAGATGTTCTGCCTTTGCTGAAATACAGAACACTGTGTGGTTTTCCTTTAAATCTGTACTCGTAAGAGATCAGATACCCTTCTGCTCCTTTTCTACAGGACAAATACGTAGCTGTTCGAACTTCTATGATGTAGTTTTTTGAGTTTTCCGCAGTCACATCCATGGTTCTGACGAAAGATGCATAGTTTCTGCCCGGCCCTTTAGGATCTGTTCTTTTTCCACTTACAAAAGACTCCATCACCTTGTACTTATGTGAATAAACGGCTCTGGAGAGGATCCTTTCTTCCTCGAAGATCAGAAACAGCGCGTAAACAACCCAAAGGAAAACGAGAATAGCTACCGGCACATACACAAACAGTGTCAGTCCTTCTTCGATGTGAAGATAATCCATCGTCAGAACGATGAGATCGCCCATAAAACATAACGGCCAGATAACGTGAAGTTTTCTCTTGGAAGAATCGGAAAACCAGTGATTAGAAAGCCGCAAATAGAGAAGCAGTCCAAAAAACATATAGAGCACAATACTGATGACCAGCGTGGCGTTGCCGGCATTTCCGGTCGGAAGTACCGAAGTGTAATGCGACACAAAGTACAGTACATGGATCATGATAAACATGCAGGCATAAAACGCGATCCGAAGATAAAGTACGGGCCCGGTCACAAACCATAGCCCTTGCCGTACTTTCATGGAAACAGCCTGCGACGGCTCATAGAAATCAGTTCTATAGTCCAGCATGTTCCTTCGAAGACTTCCTTTCTATAACTTCAACTTGATTATAGCATTGGCAGCAGAAGGAAAAATGCCTATAAAGTAAGGAATAGACGTGAAAAATCAGCCTGTATCTGCAATTAAACAGTTTCAGAGGAATGTGCCACTCATTTGCCCGGTTTTACGTCAAGAGATGGCTTTTAGGGCTTTATTTGTGTGGGCTGATCTCCGCTCTTAAAGATGCCCTCATCCTTATCCCCGTCACGGCTCAGAAATGAGTATGCCGGAAGCGGTTTGTCCACTTTCAGAAGATACGTCATCTCGGCGTGCGGTGTCGACTCGATCGGTTCACCGTTCTCATCGAAAAGCGCTTCTGCCACGATCGGCTCCGGATATCCGTCCGGTGTCAGGATATGAAGTGTATCCCCCTGGAAGATCTTATTGCGCTGGGAAACGACCGCGCAGCCCTTCTCCTCGTCATATCCCATGACCACACCGACCACGAATGCCGGTCTGTGATAGGTCTTATCCGGGAAGATCTGGGCATTTTCGCCCGGTTTGTCATAGTAGAATCCGGTCGCGAATTCACGGTGAACGGTTCTGTTCAGCATCTCCTGCCATCTCGGATCCTCAGCATAGTGCTCCGGATCTTCCATGTATAGGTCAACAGCCTCTCTATAGGCCTTTGTGACCGATGCCGCGTAAAAAGCACCCTTGATCCTTCCTTCGAGCTTGAAGCTCGTTATGCCTGCTTTAATCAGCTCAGGGATATGGCTGATCATGCACATATCCTTCGAATTGAAGATGTATGTACCGCGTTCGTCTTCCTGGATCGGGAGTGGTGCTTCGAGACGCTTCTCTTCCACTACGTAGTAACCCCAGCGGCATGGCTGGGCACAGGAGCCGGAATTCGCGGATCTACCCGTGAAATAGTTCGACAGCAGGCATCTGCCGGAATAAGAAACACACATCGCGCCATGGACGAAGCATTCGAGTTCCAGGTCAGAAGGGATCGCTTTACGGATCTTTACGATCTCATCGAGCGTCAGTTCACGGGCCAGAACGACTCGCTTCGCGCCCTGCTCATACCAGAACTTACAGCCTTCACTGTTCGTGACACTTGCCTGGGTGCTGATATGGATCTCCAGGTCCGGGGCGAGTGCTTTTACCTTACGGAAAATACCGGCATCGGAAACGATCACGGCATCCATACCGATCTTCGAAAGGAACAGGATCTCGTCATCGAGGCGGGAGATATCGTCCTCATGGGCCATAACGTTCACGGTGCAGTAGCACTTGACGCCG
>DBYF01000133.1:14310-17904 GCA_002310155.1 Mageeibacillus sp. UBA1193
CCGGACATATAGACAGCGTCCGCGCCATAGGCCACGGCCGTCTTCAGTTTTTCCAGGTTACCTGCCGGAGCCAGAACTTCCGGTGCGAGAGGATTACGTGTCATATTATTTCTCCATGGAATATCGGGAATAAGGGATCAGCCCTCATCACCGTTCGGACTATCGTCGTCGATAACGGCGTTATCGTTCCAGTTATCTTTATACTTCTCGACATTCGCTTCATGCTCTTCCTTCGTAACGGCAAAGGCTGTACGTCCGTCGCCCTTCGCGCAGAAATACATGTAGGCGCAGTTTGGTTCCGGATAGAGTGCCGCCTGAATGGCGTCAAGGCTGGGCATGCAGATCGGTCCCGGCGGAAGTCCTCTGTACTTGTATGTGTTATACGGATTATCCCACTCGAGGTCCTGGGCTGTCGCGGCCCATACATGGCTCATGCCCTCCTGCTCACGCAGGAAGTTGATCGAAGCATCGGATCCAAGGAACTGCATGTCCGGATCTTCAGAATTCAGACGGTTGTGGAATACGGCCGAGATATAGAGCATATCGGTCTTATTCGTCGTCTCTTTCTGGATCAGTGATGCAAGTGTCATGACCTCATCGACAGTCATACCGAGCTTCTCGGCACGCTCATAGAACTCGCCGTAGAGCTTCGCGTTCATGTTACGCAGGAACGTCGAGATGATCTCCTCTTCCGAGGCATTCATGTCGAAGTCATAGGTATCCGGGAACAGATATCCCGAGAGGATAAAGTCACGGTTCTCGTTGGCGGCGATCGCGGATACGAACGGATAGTCAACGAAGAGGTCCGGGCTGTTCATGCACTCATCAAGGTGCTTCTCGTTGAAGGACAGACCCTTCTCCTTCAGCTTCGCCTTGACTTCTTTATATGTGATTCCTTCAGGGAAAGTGATACGTACGACCTCAGGCTCCTGGCACAGGAGATACATCATCTCATCGTAAGTAAGATCCGGCGTAAGGAAATGTGTACCTGCAAGGTAACCGCCGTCAAAGCCGTTGAACTTACTCATGATGGAGAATGTCATGGTGTTCTTGATGAGGCCTGCCGTCTTCAGTTTGTCGGCAATATCACTGGTCGTATCACCGGAACGGATAACGATCATGACCGCACCCGGGGTGTCCTGGTTAATGACCAGTTCCTCGGTAGAGATCTTCTTCTCGAGATTCTTGAACCGTGAATTCTGGGACAGAACGTAGTTATATCCGAGGAACACACCGATAACGCCACAGACGATCAGGGCGGTAACTACGATCAGTACACGTAATGCAATCGATACTTTTCTCGAAAACATGACGTTAATATCTCCTTCCGGTAAGGGCCTTCTGCCGTTATTTCCACGGCAAAAGCACTTGCCCGCTTAGCTGTTTTTCTTTGCGGCGCGGTCCTTCGCACGGAGCTCTGTAGAGAGGATCTTCTTACGAAGACGGATGTTCTTCGGTGTGACTTCGCAGAGCTCATCGTCTCCTACGAACTCGAGGCACTGCTCGAGGCTGTAGTTCAGAGGCGGTGTCAGGCGGAGCGCATCGTCAGAACCTGCAGCACGCATGTTGGTAACGTGCTTCTTCTTGCAGACGTTGACCGTGATATCCTCATTCTTCGGGTTGATACCGACGATCATGCCCTCATAGACCGGAGTACCGGCACCAATGAAGAGCTGTCCTCTTTCCTGAGCATTGTACAGACCGTAAGTCATCGCCTCGCCGCTCTCGAACGCTACCAGTACACCATGGGAACGTGTCTCGATCTCGCCGGCAAATGGCTCAAATCCGCTGATTACGCTGTTCATTATACCATTGCCCTTAGTGTCGGTCAAAAACTCGGTACGGTAGCCGAGGATACCTCTGGACGGTACTTTGAACTCAAGACGTGTATAACCTTTCTCCGGCGGGAACATGTTGACCATCTCCGCTTTTCTCGCACCGAGCTTCTCGATAACGGCACCTACGAAGTCCTCCGGAACGTCGATCAGGAGCATCTCTACAGGCTCGCAGAGAACGCCGTCCACTTCCTTGAGGATGACCTGCGGACGGGATACCTGGAATTCGTATCCTTCACGGCGCATGGTCTCGATGAGGATGGAGAGATGGAGCTCACCTCTACCCTTTACTACGAAAGCCTCAGTGGTATCTGTTTCCTCAAGTCTCATGGAAACGTTGGTCTCCATCTCCTTGAAGAGTCTGTCACGAAGATGTCTGGAAGTAACGAACTTACCTTCCTGACCTGCGAACGGGCTGTCGTTTACGGAGAATGTCATCGCGATGGTCGGCTCGTCGATATCAACGAACGGCATCGGCTCCGGGCAGTCCTGTGCACAGATGGTATCACCGATGTTGATCTCCGGGATACCGGCAACGCATACGATCTCACCTACTGAAGCTTCCTGTACTTCCTGACGGCCGAGGCCCTGGAAACGGAGGAGCTTAACGATACGAGCGTTCTTTGTAGTATTGTCATCGTATGTGCAGACAACGACCGGCTGGTTCTGCTTGATGGAACCTCTCTCGATACGTCCGATCGCGATACGTCCGATATACGGGTCAGAGTCAATATTACTTACGAGGAGCTGAAGCGGAGCCTCAGTGTCTCCTTCCGGACACGGGATATTGTCGATGATGGCATCGAGCAGTGGGCAGAAGTTGAGCTCCTTGCCATCGATGTATTCCTGAAGATCTGTTGTCGCGATACCGACCTTACCGGATGTGTAAATGATCGGGAAATCGATCTGATCGTCATCCGCGCCCAGCTCGATGAAGAGCTCGAGAACCATGTCTACGACTTCCAGAGCACGCTCATCAGGACGGTCGATCTTGTTGATGCAGACGATCGGCTTCAGGCCCATCTCAAGTGCTTTTCTAAGAACGAAACGAGTCTGCGGCATCGGTCCGTCATATGCGTCAACGACCAGAAGAACACCGTCAACCATCTTCAGTACTCGCTCAACCTCACCACCGAAGTCGGCGTGACCGGGAGTATCTACAACGTTGATACGGTAGTTCTTATAGGAAATAGCTGTATTCTTGGCAAGGATCGTGATACCTCTCTCACGCTCGAGATCGTTGCTGTCCATGACCTGCTCGACGATCTGCTCGTTCTCACGATAGATACCCGCCTGCTTGAGCATGGAGTCGACGATCGTTGTCTTACCATGGTCAACGTGCGCGATGATTGCAATGTTTCTCAGATTCTCAATCTTTGTCATACTTCTTTTCCCCTTCTGGTTTCAGATCTTTCTTCTTATCTTTTTCTCTCATATATATTCGTATCGGCGTACCGGCGAAATCAAAATTTTTTCTGAACTGGTTCTCCAAGTAACGTTCATATGAAAAGTGCATCAGATTGCTGTCATTTACGAAAAGGATGAACTGCGGCGGATATACGGCCACCTGCGTTCCGTAGTAGATCTTTAAGTGCTTGCCCTTATCCTGCGGTGTCGGTACCATCGCCACACACTCGGTGATTAGGTCATTGAGCATACCTGTCTTCAGACGTCTTCCGGAGTTCTCATACGCACGCTTGATCTGCTCGAAAAGCTTATCTACGCGCTGTCCGGTCTTCGCGGAAATAAAGACGACCGG
>DBYF01000133.1:18000-19295 GCA_002310155.1 Mageeibacillus sp. UBA1193
CCCGCGTTATGGGCATAACCTGCAACCTTTGTGTCCTGTTCAGTAACGCCTTCTGTCGCATCGATCATGATGACACAGACATTGGCTTTCTCGATCGCGGAAAGAGAACGGATCATACTGTACTTCTCTACAGCATCCTCGATACGGCCCTTCTTACGGAGACCGGCAGTATCGACGATCGTAAACTTACCGTACTTATTCTCGACCAGAGAGTCGATCGCGTCTCTCGTAGTACCCGGGATATCCGAGACGATCGAGCGCTCGGAACCGGTCATATAGTTGGAAAGAGAGGATTTACCCGCATTCGGCTTACCGATCAGGGCGACACGGATCGTGTCATTCTCCTCTTCACTCGATCTTTCTTCCGGGAACTGCTCGTAGATCGCGTCGAGCATCTCACCAAGTCCCAGACGATGGGAGGAAGAGATCGGGTAAACTTCGCCGAGACCGAGGTTATAGAACTCATAGAGCTCGGCCGGCGGTTCACCGACATGGTCGACCTTGTTTACTGCAAGAACGACCGGACGGTTCGCTTTTCTAAGCATCGTAGCGATCTCCTCGTCAGCGGCAGTTAAGCCTGACTGAAGATCACACATGAAAAGGATAACATCGGCGGTCTCGATCGCGATCTCCGCCTGCATACGCATACCCTTGAGGATAACGTCATCGGATTCCGGCTCAATACCACCGGTATCGATCATGACGAAAGCACGCTCACGCCAGACCGTCTCGGCATAGATACGGTCACGGGTCACACCGGGCTCATCGTGCACGATGGAGATACGTTCTCCGTAGAGTGCATTAAAGAGCGAAGACTTACCCACGTTCGGGCGTCCGACGATGGCCACAACGGGCTTGCTCATGCGTTTTCTCCTTTCCTCATGACAGAAAAAAGCAGTGATTCAACTTTTTGAGTAGGATCACTGCCGATTATTCGTAGTCGTACTTTGATTAGCTATTAAGCAATCTCATCAGCTTTATTGATGATCTCCTTGCCATCAAGATAACCGCAGGTCTTACAAACCTTATGGCGCAACATCTTAGTGTGGCAATTGGGGCACTCTACCAAACCCGGCAATACGAGCTTCCAGGCACTTCTATGACGAGAAGTTCTAGCTTTCGACCATTTACGCTTCGGATGAGCCATCGCATCCACCTCCAATACAAATCTTAGATCTCTCTAATTCATTCGCAGCCACACTAAATCCCTGAGGCGCGAAAGATATTATGCACTAACGAAAACCCTTTGTCAAGCAACTTTCAAAGAGTTACCGATAGATTTTATACATAAATTT
>DBYF01000118.1:0-385 GCA_002310155.1 Mageeibacillus sp. UBA1193
ATTGTGAATACGTCCTCAACAGGCATCAGGAACGGGAGATCTGTCGGACGAGCAGGTGTAGCGATGAACTCGTCTACAGCCTTCATGAGCTCAAGGATCGGAGCATACTCAGGAGCGTTAACATCTGTAGATGTGGACTCCAGAGCCTGCAGAGCAGAACCGCGGATGATCGGTGTATCGTCGCCCGGGAACTCATACTGGTTGAGAAGATCACGGATGTCCATCTCAACGAGCTCGAGGAGCTCTTCATCGTCAACCTGATCGCACTTGTTCATGAATACTACGATGTAAGGAACACCTACCTGACGAGCGAGCAGGATGTGCTCACGTGTCTGAGGCATCGGTCCATCAGAAGCGGATACTACGAGGATAGCACCGTCCATCT
>DBYF01000118.1:433-1894 GCA_002310155.1 Mageeibacillus sp. UBA1193
TTGATCGTGATACCACGAGCTCTCTCTTCCGGTGCCTTATCGATATCGCCGTAAGCCTCATACTGAGCCTTGCCCTGGAAGGACAGAACCTTCGTGATAGCAGCAGTAAGAGAAGTCTTGCCGTGGTCAACGTGACCAATGGTACCGATGTTAACGTGCGGCTTGTTTCTTTCAAATTTTGCCTTTGCCATTTAAAATTTCCTCCTTGTTCAGCGATTGCTGATAAATTATAACTTTGTTCCGCTTCCGAGCGTCAGTTACATCTATTTTACTATGTTTTTCAATAATCGCAAGATGCAATTGGCCCGAAAGACTTATCTCCTCAAAAATTACTTCTTAAGGATAGTTTCCATAATGTTCTTCGGTGTTTCAGCGAAGTGACCGATCTGCATTACGAAGGTACCACGACCCTGTGTTGTAGAACGGAGAGCTGTTGCATAACCGAACATATTGGAAAGCGGTACTTCAGCCTGGATCTTCTGTGTACCGTTGAGACCTTCGATACCCTTAACGACACCACGACGAGCATTGAGGCCGCCGATAACGTCGCCCATGTAATCATCCGGAACTTCAACGTCAACACGCATGATAGGCTCGAGAAGAACAGGATCTGCCTTCTTCATACCTTCCTTGAAGCCCATGGAACCGGCGATCTTAAACGCCATTTCCGAAGAGTCGACTTCGTGGTAGGAACCATCAACAACAGTAACCTTAACGTCTACTACCGGATAGCCGCCAAGCACACCTGCCTGCATAGCTTCCTGTACACCGGCGTCGATAGGTCCGATGAATTCCTTCGGGATAGAACCACCAACTGTAGCGTTGATGAACTCATAACCCTTACCAGGCTCCTGAGGTTCGAGCTCGAGGATACAATGACCATACTGACCGTGACCACCGGACTGACGTACGAAACGACCTTCTGCGCGGACAGGCTTTCTGATTGTCTCCTTGTAGGATACCTGCGGGGCACCTACGTTAGCTTCTACCTTAAACTCACGGAAGAGACGGTCAACGATAATGTCGAGGTGAAGCTCACCCATACCGGCGATGATCGTTTGTCCGGTCTCCTGGTTTGTGAATGTACGGAATGTCGGGTCTTCTTCAGCAAGCTTCTGAAGAGCAACGATCATCTTCTCCTGGGAAGCTCTGGACTTCGGCTCGATAGCAACTTCGATAACCGGNNTCCGGGAACTCCATGGACTCGAGGATGATCGGAGCATCATCGGAACAGAGTGTGTCACCTGTTGTTGTGTCCTTCAGACCAACAGCCGCTGCGATATCACCGGAGAATACTTCGGAGATCTCCTTACGGTCATTAGCGTGCATCTGGAGGATACGTCCGATACGCTCTTTCTTACCCTTTGTGGCGTTGGAAACATAAGAACCTGCTTCCAGAACACCGGAATAAACACGGAAGAAGCAAAGTTTACCAACGAACGGGTCAGTCATGATCTTGAA
>DBYF01000118.1:1999-11185 GCA_002310155.1 Mageeibacillus sp. UBA1193
GCGTCGAGCATCATCTGAACACCCTTGTTTCTCAGGGATGTACCGCAGATGACCGGAATGAGCTGGCAAGAGCATGTAGCCTTACGCAGAGCAGCCTTGAGCTCGTCGATGGAGATCTCTTCTCCCTCGAGGAACTTCATGGTGAGCTCTTCATCAGTCTCAGCGATAGCCTCGACCATCTCCTCACGCTTCTTGTTAACGAACTCGACCATATCAGCCGGAACCTCACGGTCCTCGTACTGCATACCGTCTTCACTTACGTAGACCTCGGCACGAAGAGTCATCAGGTCGATAATACCTTCGAAGTTGTCTTCCTTACCGATCGGGATCTGAATGGCAACAGCGTTGCTCTTCAGACGGTCTTTGATCATGTCGATTACATGGAAGAAATCCGCACCCAGGATATCCATCTTGTTGACGTATACCATTCTCGGTACGCCGTAATGCTCAGCCTGTCTCCAAACTGTCTCGGTCTGAGGTTCAACACCACCACGAGCGGACATAACTGTTACCGCGCCGTCGAGTACACGCAGGGAGCGCTCAACTTCTACAGTAAAGTCAACGTGACCGGGGGTGTCGATGATGTTGATACGGTGACCCTTCCACGGAGCTGTTGTAGCAGCAGATGTGATCGTGATACCACGCTCCTGCTCCTGAACCATCCAGTCCATTGTAGCGGCACCTTCGTGAACCTCACCCATCTTACGGTTGATACCCGTGTAATAGAGGATTCTCTCAGTAGTCGTTGTCTTACCCGCGTCGATGTGAGCCATGATACCGATATTTCTTGTGTTTTCGAGTGAATACTCTCTCTTGTTCATCGTGTCAATTGCTCCTTCATCAACTTACCATCTGTAATGTGCAAAAGCTCTGTTAGCTTCTGCCATCTTGTGCATTTCTTCCTTCTTCTTGAATGCACCGCCTGTGCTGTTCGAAGCATCGATCAGTTCGTTGGCCAGACGATCGCACATTGTACGCTCGGATCTCTCACGGGCATACTTAACGATCCAACGCAGACCAAGTGTCTGACGACGAGCCGGACGAACTTCCATCGGAACCTGGTAGTTTGCACCACCAACACGTCTGGCCTTAACTTCCAACATAGGCATAACGTTCTCAAGAGCCGCATTGAAAACTTCCATCGGCTCTTTGCCTGTGCGCTCTTTGATCAAGTCAAAAGCGTCGTAGCAAATTTTCTGTGCAACACCCTTCTTACCGTCGAGCATGATGTTGTTGATCAGCTTACTGACCTTTACATCATTGTAAAGCGGATCCGGGAGCACTTCTCTAACTGGGACATTGCCTTTTCTTGGCACTAGTCTTCCCTCCTTTTCATGATATTCAGTCTCTAACTGAAACCATAGGTACTCACGTAAAAAAATTAGTTCTTTTGGACCGTGTCAGCGCCAGTAGCATGTCCCTTATATAGACAGTGTACTGACAACTTTTCTGTCCAACCGCAGGAAATAAAGAATTACTTCTTTACCTTAGCGGCCTTCGGCTTCTTCGCACCATACTTGGAGCGGCCCTGCATACGATTTGCAACACCTGCTGTATCCAGAGTACCGCGAACGATGTGATAACGAACACCAGGAAGGTCCTTAACACGTCCGCCACGGATCAATACAACGGAGTGCTCCTGCAGATTGTGTCCGATTCCCGGAATATATGCAGTTACTTCGTAGCCATTGGTAAGACGTACTCTTGCAACCTTTCTCAAAGCAGAGTTCGGCTTCTTAGGAGTTACGGTCTTAACAACTGTGCACACACCACGCTTTTGCGGGGAAGAAACGTCTGTTTCCTGCTTGCGCAAGGTATTCAGTCCAGACTGAAGAGCTTTAGAGGAAGACTTGTAGATCTTCGAAGTTCTGCCGGACTTTACCAGTTGGTTGAACGTAGGCATCAATACATCTCCTTTCATAATTGTAATGTCTCGATAAAACGGCGCACAAAAAGAAACCCCGTTTTGTCGGGCAATTAAGTATAGCACCTGAATTTTGTCTTGTAAACAAAGTTTTTCAAATTCCGCCCGAAAAGCACTTCCAGAGCACAAAAAAGCCTGTCTTCAGGGGTGAAGGCAGGCCTTTGAGATGCTTCTTCAGATCAGAATGTCACTCGATCTCGTATCCGAGGTCAGAAAGTGCTTTCTTAAGAGTCTTCTTAGAGGACTTGTCGGAAGTAGAGTAGCATACGAGGAGTGACTCTTCTGCAACTACGCATACCACGTACCACTCACCCTCGATGATCTCGGAATCCTTATCGAACTCACCGTCCGCTGTGAAGTACCAGGACTTCTTCGCGATCTCACCATCGAAGAGCTCATCTTCTTCCTCAGCCTTGAGGTCATCGTAAGAAGCGTTGAAGCAGGCCTTCGCGTCGCCCTTGGTCTCGAAGAGATAGTAATAGATCGATACACCGGAATCTCTGTCTTCAGAATACTCGGCTACCCAGCACTCTTCTGCATCGTCATCCTCGCGCTCTTCGACTTCAAAATCAGCCTTGCCAAGGATCTTCTTAAACTCTTTAACTGTTACTTTCTTCTTGGAAGCACCGCAGGCTGCCAGAGAAAGAGCCATTGCACCAACCAGTACGAGAGCTGTTAATCTCTTCAATGTCTTCATACCACTTCTCCTTTATCAATCCATGATATCGTGTTCAGCACAGGATATATCAGGGACATTTTAACTCAAATAAATCCGATATTCAACTGAATCCCTACGGAAATGGCGACTCTTCCGCCTTTTGAAAAGCACTTCTCCTGCATTTCTTCTTCGCGGGATCAGGAAATCAGGAGGATAAGAAAGAGCAGGAACGCTGCACCGACGAGGAGCATATCCGCGATCATCGTCAGTTTTTTGGACCTGCTGATTATCCTTTCGGGGTCCTCGTTATACGCACCGTTCTTCAGATTCAGAAGGGAAAGGAATGCGATCAGGGAGATCACCAGTGAAGGTATGCTCATACCGCAAAGGCAGAGAAGTCCGATGCAGCTTAAGATCAAGGTGATCATGCTGTGGACATACCATCCCTGATACTTGGAAGGATCCGCCTTCGTATTCGTCTGAGGTCTCGTGTATGTCACCGGCATCTGAGCCTGAGCATCCCGGATCGCAGAAGCTGCTTCGTCTCTCTTCTGGGCGATCTTCTCCGCCACGGATTCCGGCACGAACAGTCCCGCGACCGCCGCGCCGCTGCGCTTCGAATTCAGGCCGCCTTTACTCTTCTTATATACTGTCTCCCCGCTGGCTGCCGCGGAATACATGACCTTCCGCCCCGTCTGCGCAGGAGTTTTTTCGGGCTCCACGGCGTTCTTCTCCGCAGGTGCTTCAGAAGCAGCCGCAACTACAGGCGCTTCTTCGACCGGGGGAACAGGCTCGGCTTTGGGCGCTTCTTCCACTACCGGTGCCACAGGCACAGTCGGGTCCGGGATCTGGGAGACCGTCGGGTCCGGGAAAGAGGACGCAGTCGGATCCGGGAATGCATCCGATGCATCCGTCAGGTCCGGAAGACCTTCCGAAAAATCCACTTTATCTGCAGAAAACGGAGAACCGCATGCATCGCAGCGGTCTCCGCTTTCTTGTTGGTTATTACAAAAACGACAGGTTTTCATAGCCTACCCTTGAGATCAGCCGATCGTGAGACGGTGGTGTACTTTCTTACCCTTTCTCAGGAAAGCTTCTCCGTTACTGAAATCTTTTTCTGTCAGCATGTAGTAAACATCCTCAACAGCAACGTCATTGAGGTAGATACCCTTCTGCTGGATCATGCGGCGAGCCTCACCCTTGGAAGGTGTGAGCTTGGTCTCCACGAGGAGATCCAGGAGAGACAGTCCGTCACCGGAGAGACGGTCAGCAGCGATCGCTGTGGTCGCCATATCGTCAGAACGTCCGCCCTTCTCGAAAAGATCCTCTGCCTGCTTCTTAACTGCGAGCGCAGTCTCTTCGCCGTGAACGATCTTGGTAACTTCGAATGCCAGTCTCTTCTTCGCCTCGTTGATCGCGGCGTCAGTGAGCTTAGCGTATTCTTCGATCTCCTCGAGTGATACGAATGTCAGGAGCTTTAAGCACTTGATAACATCCGCGTCCTCGACGTTTCTCCAGTACTGGTAGAAATCGAAAGGAGTTGTCTTATTCGGATCGAGCCATACTGCGCCCTTCGCAGTCTTACCCATCTTCTTGCCTTCGCTGTTTGTCAGAAGTGTGAATGTCAGACCGAAAGCCTCGCCCTGTTCTTTACGGCGGATCAGTTCAACACCGCCGAGGATATTCGACCACTGGTCGTCACCGCCGAGCTCGAGCTGGCAGTTGTATTTCTGGTACAGGTACAGGAAGTCGTAGCTCTGCAGCAGCATGTAGTTAAACTCGAGGAACGACAGACCTCTCTCCAGACGCTGCTTGTAGCACTCGAAAGTGAGCATGCGGTTAACGGAGAAGTGCGGTCCTACATCTCTCAGGAATTCAATGTAGTTCAGAGGCAGGAGCCAGTCACCATTGTTGACGATGAGTGCTTTTCCATCGGAAAAGTCAACGACCTTGCCCATCTGCTTCTTGAAGCACTCGACGTTGTGGTCGATCGTCTCACGTGTCAGCATCTGACGCATATCGGATCTTCCTGTCGGGTCGCCGATCATACCGGTACCGCCACCCATCAGGGCGATCGGACGGTGGCCTGCCTTCTGCATGTGGCTCATGACCATCATCTGTACGAAGTGGCCGACATGCAGGCTGTCTGCGGTCGGATCAAAGCCGATATAGAAGGTGACACCCGGCTTACTTAACAGATTGTAGATTTCTTCGCGATGTGTGGTCTGCGCTACATAACCACGTGCCTCCAACACATCAAATACATTTTGGTACGTTTCTTCGGACATCATTATTTCCTCCTATATATAATATTCCGCCTTGAAATCAGGCTTGCTAATTCTACTTCTAAACAGAAGGTAAAGTCAACAACCCGTTAGTTTCTTTCGAGTTTTCAAAACGTTTACCAAATCACGCTTATAGAATATTGTTTCCGGAGAAGCTTCCGTCCTATGCTTGACCCAACCTGTTTCCCAAGGAGGATCTTCCTATGTCTTCTTCTCGAAAAGCACTCGTCCCCGTTCTTGTTTTCTGGCTCTGCGGTGTCTCTTTTATCCTCGCTTCGGCTCATCTTCGGAATGAAGAATACCGCTCGGGCGAGGACGCCCGCGAATCACAGATCCAGAGCATGGTCGACCGGATCGGGGAAGAAGATTCCTCGGAGATCCTTGTCGATGCAGACGCGCTTCCGGTATCCGGAGAAGAAGACCTACCCGACGAAACTGTACAGAGCTCCGAACCGGACGCGTCCCCTGCTGACGGGGCTTCCGATATTGCCGGAAGGCCCTCCGGAAACACATACTCTCTTCGGTCTTACGGTACGATCAGTATCCCCTCGATCGGCTGTGAACTTCCGCTGTGGGACGGAGCCGGAACGGTCGAACTAAGATACGGAGCGGGACGCATGCCTCTTTCCTGCGAGGCCGGCAAGCCCGGCAACCTGATCATCTTCGGCCACCGCATGAGAAGATACGGCTCGATCTTTAACCGTCTGGGGGAAGTTGCGATCGGCGATTCCATTCTGATCGTAAGAAATGGTTCCACCTTCACGTACACGGTCGACCAGATCGAAACGATCGATCCGTCTGAGCTGTCACGCTACATGGATATGGAAAAAGAGGGTGATCACGGATCTTGCCGGATCACCCTCATTACCTGCACGCCGACAGGTGTCGGATCTCACCGTCTGGTCATCATCGGACACCTGATCTGAAAAGGATCATCTATCCGCTTACTTTCTTCTCTTCCATCTATACTTATTTCTCAGCTCGATGATACCTAGCGTCAGAAGAGCTGCCGCGGAGATCCCGCAGATACTGCAGGCACCGATGCCGAAGATCCTTTCTGTTTCCGAGGTCTTCATGGTGTCATAGAGCCTCGTTACTCCCAGTACCGCAGTATTGTTCACCGTGACCGGCATGACTTCGCTGTCATTTCTATATCCCTCCGGCGGATCAACTTCGAAGATCTCATAGTCACCGGCCGTCAGCCCGAAGATCGCGACTTTGCCGAAGCCGGGAGTATCCTTCTCATTACTCGTATAGAGCACCGTCGTCGCCCCTTCGGTTCCTTCCTCACAGAGGATGTAGCCCTTCTTCTCCTCACTCCACAGGAATGAGAGCACCTTCCCGCTACTGTCCCTGACCGAGATACCGCAGTTGCCGAGAAGCTCACCATTTCCGGCAGATCTTTTCTCTGTAACGGTCTTCGTCATCTCATCCTCCACAACGAAATGATGCACTTTTCCTTCTTTTCCGCAGGTGACCCGGATCGGTTCCTCCAGAACCCGAAAGCTCGTCCAGTGACCGACATCAGCTTCCATGAGATAGTACTCTCCCTCTCCCACGAGGAAACTGAGTTTCCCATCCTTATCTGTCTTTCCGGTAAGAAGGAGTTCATCGGATCTTCCTTCATCTCCTTTCTTCCAGAGTTCGAAAGTAACGTCATCCATCGGTCTGTTCGTTCCGTCGCCGCAGATCTTCTCGATGCTGATCTCCGACAGCCTGAAGTTTACGATCTTCTCTGTCTGCATCACTTTTTCATCCTGATGTTCCTGCACTTTTGTGATCATAACGATCCGTTCTTCGCCAAGTGCGTATCCCTCATTCGTCTTCACCTCGCGGAGCAGAAGCTTCTCCCCGAGCGGGTATTCGCGAGATGTCACCGCGTATCCGTTTTCGTCCGTGACCAGTTTTTCCAGAAACTGTCCGTCTTCTGTATAGAGCGAGAACTCGACTCCCTCCATGGGAAGACCCGTATCCGAAGCTGTCTTCTCGATGCGAAGGAAAGCGCGGGAAATCTCATTTACGACCGGCAAACCAGCCGGAAGGAAAACCGGATTCTCCGACAGTACATACCCTTCCGGTGCCTCCAGTTCTTTCGCGTAGAATTTTCCACCGTAAGGATAGTCACCGCTTCCCATGAGTTTTCCATTCTCATCTGAAGTCACGATCTCGATCAGGGCGTCTTTCTCCACAAGGACCGCACCTGAAGAGGAGCACACCGGTTCTTCCGCGTAGATTCCGAAGACCGCACCCGGCAGTTCCTTATCCACAGGAACATACTCCGATACTGCTTCGTCATAGACGTATTCTCTTCCGAGCTTCTCAAACTCCATTTCGATCTTTTTGCGTTCATTCCAGACGCTCCTGCTGCTTCGGATGGTCTTTTCTGTCAGGTCGGTACGCGTGTCTTTTACTTCAAACACCACAGGTTCATCCGAAGAGATGTAGCCATCCGGCGCCGTCTTCTCGACGAAGGCATACTTCGCTGTTCCGCTCTCCGCATCCAACGACAGACCATCCACGCGGATCACTCCGTCAGCACCGGTCATATAAGTTCCCAGAAGCGTGCCCTTCTTGAGTGGTGTCTCCCGTACACCGTCTCCGTCCGCGTCGAACATCTTAAATGGCGCGAAGGTCTTCCCGTCCTCAGAGATCATGACTGTGCCCTCCGGATGCTTCGCCGGATCGAGAAGTGATATCTCTCTTTCGAAGTCGAGTACATCCTCGTAGCAGTAGAGTTCAAACTCCGCGCCCTCCAGCGCCTGCTGCGTATAATTGAACCGGTATCCGGTCATATCCTTATATCCGGTATCGGTCACCTCCGCCGAGGCCAGCATCTCACCGGTCTTCTGAAGCTCCAGTGTCACGCCTGCTTCCCTATTAGCGAAGGAGACGGCCTTCATGTCACCTTGCGGTCCGACACCGATGAAGCTCTCCCCCTTCTTCACTTCGATCCGGACGGGTTCATCTGACAGTACGAATCCTGCCGGTGCCCGGGTCTCTCGGATATAGTAGGTTCCCACGGGAAGTCCCAGTTTCTCAAGATCTGCGGTGCCGTCCGCTCCTGTAGTGAAGGTATCGTTCCCGTCCCAGTCCTTAAGGAGTGTTCCTGATCCATCCAGGATCTGGAACTCCACACCTGATGCCGGGATGATCTCTCCGGTCTCTTCGTTCGTCTTTCGGATCTGGATCTTCAGTTCGTATCTTCTGTTGGTCAGTTCCAGTACCGTTTCCGGTCCGCCGTCTGTCCTCGTACCACGGATCTTCACGGTCTCATCGGAACAGGTATACGTATACTTCGTCGCTTCCGATTCGATCTGGTGCACGCGGTAATCTCCATACGGAAGGACCTTTGATACCGCATGGCCGCTTCCGTCCGTGGTCAGAAGATCCCTGGCATACGCGGGTGCCTGCTCATAGGATCCGTACTTCGTGTTCCATACCTGGAAGACTGCGCCCTCCTCGGCGGCGAGGTCAGAGAACGGAGTTCCCTTATATGTGTCGTATCCGGTCACGATCCTCTTCTCAATGGAGAAAGAACCTGCCTTCATCTCATCCGCAAATGCCGCTTCGTTCTTTGCTCTCTTTGCGTCCACGGTAAAAGTGACCGGATTGGGAGACATCATCTTCGTCCCTTCCGGAGCGGATGTCTGACGGATCGTGTATGTTCCGGACGGAAGATATAAAGGTTTTCCGGTCTCGCGGTCGACGATCCGGCCGTCCGCCGTCGAGATGCCGTAGAAACCGAGTCCTGCAGACCGAGCCTTATCGAAGCTTCCGATCTCGGAAAAGTATACTTCGAATTCCGCGCCCTGCTCCGGGACCTTCAAAGATCCGAACACGGAGACTTTGGTAAGATCTGCCGCCGCGGACGATGTGGCCCATACGGCTTCGGTTCCACTAAAGGATTTCGCCGAGCTCACATGCCATCCGACATATGTCTGGCGCGTCTTTCCCGAAGCTGTCAGGGATGAGTCAAAGAAATAACCGTACATGCGCTGGGAGCTTTCATTCCCACTGTTACTTACTGCGACCGTACTGACCGAGAGTGCTTTTCCCGAGGAAAAAGATGCCATCTCTTTCCACGAGCCCTCGATTCGGAAAGCACTTCCGGATGGAAGTTCCGTGCCCGTAGTCACTTCACTTGCGTACCTGCCGTCACTTCCACGAAGATAGAGACGTCCTCCGGAGATCTTCGTAAAACGGAAGGTTCCACCGGTATTCCCCTTTTTCGTCTCTCTTACATTGACAGTAAATGTCGCGAAGTATTTTCCGGTGGATGCGTCAAAAGATACTCCGTATCTGTCCGTGATCTCTGCCCG
>DBYF01000118.1:11213-12820 GCA_002310155.1 Mageeibacillus sp. UBA1193
ACATCCCAGAGCCTCTTCGCCTCCGCGAGGATCTTCTTCGCGGTAGGACCGGAGCCCTGCCCGTCGATGAACGAGTGGATATCGATCCCCTTAAAGTATGACTGGGTCTCCGCGCTCAGATCCCCTCTGCACAGCCAGACCAGATGCCAGATCAGGATCTGCCTGACATAGTAATGGATGTGCGGATGTCCGTTGATCGTATCCTCTACGGCAAAGCGGTCCGATCCCATATCGATGATGTACTGGATCTTCCCGAGAAGCGCTGCCGCCGCGGGATCGTTCATGGCGGACGGCACGATCGATCCGGTCTCAGGTGTCGGTGCTCCCGCCATGACGCAGTAGACCGGGCGTGTCGTTCCCGCCTCGATCGTCTCCGCGAAGAGGTATTCAAGTTTCTTCGATGTCACCTCGCCGTCCACTTCGTGATACAGCTCGAAGTACTCATTGTCGTGATAGACTTTGTTATTACTTTCCGGCAGAGGTTCCGCCGCCATGACCACCCTCGCAAACCATACCATGGGAAGGGCGGAAACCAAAAACGCAACCATAAGCAGAAATGCCAGAAACTGCCTGTTGCCGGTTCTTCTACGTGTTTTTTCTCTCGACATATCGTGTTCTCCTTATGAGTGATTTTTCGGTGTGCCCGTATATTACTCGCGAAGGAAAACCGCAATCAATATTTTATATGAGTGGTTTTGTAAACATTGGTGAAATTCGGACAAAAAATCACGCCGGGTCTCCGTTCATGGAAATCCGGCGTGGTTAGTTTTCTGAATACTAAATAGGGATCAGTCTCTTCTCTTTCCGTAAGAGATCAGTCTCAGGAGCATCACGAGTGCGGAAGCTGCGGCAGCTACATAGGTCATCGCCGCTGCTGTCAGTACGCTTCTGGCACCGGACAGTTCGTCACCTGCGAGAAGGCTGTCGTTTCTTAAGATCTTCAGGGCTCTTCTCGAAGCGTCGATCTCGACAGGAAGAGTCACGATATAGAAGAGTACAGCCAGCGAGTAGATCACGATACCGATGAAGAAGATGGTGTATCCGATACCGCCTCTTTCGACTCCGGAACCATCGGAGTACTGGAGGTAACCCATCATCATCGCGCCGAGGATCGCCAGGATCGGTCCGAACTTGGAACCGATGTTCGCACCCGGAACAAGTGCCGCACGGATCTTGTTCGGCACGAAGCCGACATTGTGCTGGATCGCGTGTCCACACTCATGTGCCGCGACACCAATCGCCGCGATCGAAGAACTGTTATACACCGAATCGGAGAGATTCAGCGTCATATCTTTCGGATTAAAGTTATCGGTGAGGTCACCGGAAATATGCTGGATCGTTACGTCATTGACACCATACGCGCTGAGGATGCGCTGCGCGGCACCCGCTCCTGTCAGTCCGTTCCTGGCCATGACCTTCGCATACTGATTAAATGCCCGCTTGCAGTTCGCGCTGGCGATCAGGCTGACCACGATCATGAGAAGAGCAAGCGCATAACCGAAGTAGTAAATGAAATCCCAGAAGCCCATACTTCACACTCCTTTATCTTGTACCCGCGGATCGTACTTACGGGTGCTTTTCGAGAAGCACTCGTCCCGCGGGACTTT
>DBYF01000089.1:0-4061 GCA_002310155.1 Mageeibacillus sp. UBA1193
CTTTTCGAGCTGAGAAAAGCTAAGGGCGTAACTGAAGAAGACGCGAAGAAGCTGGTCGCTGACCCGATGTACTTCGGTATCATGATGGTCAAACTCGGTGACGCAGACGGTCTCGTTTCCGGTGCCGTTCACACCACCGGCGACATGCTCCGTCCGGCACTTCAGATCATCAAGGCAAAGCCCGGTATGTCCATCGTATCGAGCAGCTTCCTGATGGAATGCCCGAATAAGGACCTCGGTGAAGACGGACTTCTGGTCTATGCGGACTGCGTCGTTAATCCGTGCCCGAACGCTCAGGAGACAGCCCAGATCGCGGTTTCCGCGGCAGAGACCGCTCGCGTACTGTGCGGTATCGAAGAGCCGAGAGTGGCGCTTCTCTCCTTCTCTACCAAGGGCAGCGCGAAGCATGACCTCGTTACGAAAATGCAGGAAGCGACGAAGATCGCACACGAGCTCGCTCCGGATCTTCTTCTTGACGGTGAGATGCAGTTTGACGCAGCACTCGTTCCTGAGATCGGTGCTTCCAAGGCTCCGGGATCCCCGGTCGCCGGCCGCGCAAATGTCCTGATCTTCCCGGATCTTCAGGCTGGTAACATCGGCTATAAGATCACACAGCGTATCGGCGGCGCGGACTGCTTCGCGGTTCTCCAGGGTCTGGCAAAGCCTTGTAATGACCTCTCCCGCGGATGCTCTGTCGAGGATATCGTAAACACAGTTGCGATGACCGCTGTACAGGCTCAGTAATACGGATCTTCCGTCCTGTCGGAAAGGAGTCGGCGCATGACCAAGTTCTTCGTCTGTTCGGATATTCACGGTTCTGAGTCACGACTCGAATCGGCACTATCCCGGCACAAAGACATCGATACCGTGATCGTCTGCGGTGATCTGGAGATGGAGTTCTACGATCTCGAAGAGATCATCAGAAGGAACACCTCCCGATCGATCGACATGCGCATGGTCAGAGGAAACTGTGATTCATACTTCTCCTCTTCTTCCGGAGTTCCTGACCGCATCACGGTACCTCTTACGAAGACGCAAAAAGCACTGGTCACGCACAGTCATCTCTATCACGCGAGTATTGAACTGATGGCCTATGCCGCGCAGGAAAGCTGCTGCAATGTGGTGATCTACGGACACACGCACAGGCAGCAGGATAAGGAGACTTACGGGATCCGCTTCTTAAATCCCGGCGCCATGAGAAACGGCAATTACATGATCATCGAGACCGAAGAAAACGGTTCGATCCGGACAGAACTGTTCGGCTGACTTGAAAACTATTAAGGCTCCGTGCTTTCCCCTGAAATTTGGGAATTGCGCGGAGCCTTTCTTTTGCTATACAATAGGTACAATAGGCAAAAGGCTTTTTCAAGGAGGGTCAAATTATGAAATGTTCAAACTGCAACGCAGAAATCATGGAAGGCGCTTTATTCTGTTCGGAGTGCGGAACCAAGTTCACACCGCCGGAAACAATTGATACACCCGCCGCAGAGGCTGTAGAAGCTGCTACTGAAACTGTAGACACACCTGTTGCTGATATTCCGGCAGAAGATCCTCTCGAAGCTCCTGCTGCAGATATTCCTGCATTCGTACCTGCAGAACCTGTTTCTGATGTGGTAACCGAAGCAGTTTCCGAGATCCCGTCTGATATTTCTTCCGAGATCCCTTCGGATATCCCTTCCGAATTCCCGCAGTCAGATGTACAGCCGTTCGCACCGGCAGAACCTGCACCGGTATTCCAGCCTGAGCAGCCGGCTGCATTCGTACCGCCGCTGGCACCTGCAGAACCTGCACCGGCATTCCAGCCGATGCCTCAGCCGGCACAGCCGACACCTTACACCCCGGCATCCGCTCCTTCGGAGAACAAGGATAACGGCGGCAAGCAGAAGAAGTTCCTCGTACCGATGGTCATCTTCATCGTGCTTTTCGCTCTGGCAGCAGCTGCTATCGGCGTAGGCACATACCTCTTCATGAAGGAGAAGAAAGACAACAAGGATCTCAAGGCGCAGATCGAGGATCTCGATAATACGATCGATGAGAAGGATGACGTGATCTCTGAGATGGAAGGCAATCTTTCTTCCCTCGAAGAAAACAACTCCAGACTCGAGAACGAGAAGTCCCAGCTCACTGCTGATCTTAATGATGTAAAGACAGATCTTTCTACTGCTCAGCAGGAGAGAGATGATTACAAGAATCAGATCGATGCCAAGGAACAGGAAAAGATCGATATCTACACCGCGATCGATGGTCTGGAAGCTCCGAGCAATATGTACGGTTCCACAAAGAACGTCGTTATTCTCCATCCCGGTGAGACAGAGACCATGAACGTTATCTTCAACGCGACCGGATCCCAGACAGTTTCCTGGAAGAGCGACAACAAGATCGCTAACGGAAAGTGGGAAGGTGACTGGGCTTACGAAGGTAAGATCGGTATCTGCACATTCACATTCTCTGCCGGTTCACAGACAGGTAGAACAGTATTTACTTTCACAAACAGCGCCAACGAAGAGACCTTCCAGGTAGTTGTTTACGTCATCTGATGATGTAGTAATCCTGCTTAAAACTTGCGGTTTTTTGCCCAAGTTTTGCGTCTTTGTTGAAAAGGCACTTTGGGGGAAAGTATAATCTCCTTACCAGCTCATATAAATGGAGGTAATTGTATGGCTTGTTTTTTAGTTCCTACAGCTGAAGCGATCGTTACAACGATTGCTCAGAAAGTCCTTGCTTCTAAGGAAAAGAATATGGAGATCCACCACGAGAGTGGATCCGATAAGGTAGTTGAGAAATCTCATTTTTCCAGAAAACTGGGATGGCTGAACAATATGCTCTGGGGCGGTTCCGCACTTCTGGCACTTGAGCATGTATGGCACGGCGAAGTTGTTCCGTGGTTCCCTTTCCTGACAGCAGCTACTGATTCTGCTGACCGTGCGGAGATGCTCCACGAGATGTCCACTGTCGGTGTAACGATGGCTCTTCTCGTTACTGCAGTTTGGGTCGGAATGGTCGTTGTATCTTCCCGTCTCGAGAAACGTGCCGGTAAGACCGCAGAAGTTCTTGTTGAAGAAACGAAAGAGAATAAATGAGGTGATCGCATGACATTACTTATCACTGTATTTGCCGCGATCATCGCAACGATCGTATGGTATAAGAATGCTCCGAAGGATGACTGGAAAGTCGGCACTCTGGCACTGATGTACTGGGGCGCTTCCCTGATGTGGATGTGCGATGCCATCTTCGAGTACGCGGAGCTGAAAGAAGCTTTCTTCCAGCCGGAGACAGCTGATCTGATCAATGACTCTTTCCTCGGTTTTACCGTTGTAGCACTGGGTCTGATCATCTGGCTCGTAGTCCTTCTGGCTAAGGATCCTAAGGGCGTCCTCAAGAATGCTTTGAGAAAGAATGAAAACAAGAATTAAAGATATTCTGGAATCATTAGAGCGCGGTGACATCACTTCGGAAGAAGCACTTCTGAAGCTGAAGGCCGCGCCTTTTGATGACCTCGGATATGCCAAGGTCGACCACCACAGATCCATCCGTCAGGGTGTTTCTGAGGTGATCTATGGCGCGGGAAAAACACCGGAACAGATCATCGGCATCATGAAGTCCATGATCGAAAACGGACAGGAACGGATCCTGATCACCCGTCTGTCCGAGGACGCAGCGGAGATAGTTAAAACCGCGCACGATATCACCTATTACAAAGATGCTCGCATCGGATTCTACGGTGCTTTTCCCGAGGCAGACGGCATCGGCAAGATCGTCGTCGCGACCGGCGGCACCAGTGACATCCCTGTCGCGGAAGAAGCCGCGCTTACCGCGGAGAGCATGGGCAACGAAGTTGTCCGTCTCTACGACGTAGGAGTTGCCGGTCTGCACCGTCTTCTCTCCCACAAGGAAGAGATCATGTCCGCGAGCGTCATCATCGCGATCGCCGGTATGGAGGGCGCACTCGCCAGTGTCATCGGCGGGCTGGCCGACTGCCCGGTCATCGCGGTTCCTACTTCTGTCGGATACGGTGCTTCTTTTGAAGGCCTGTCCGCACTTCTCTCGATGCTCAATTCCTG
>DBYF01000089.1:4193-6938 GCA_002310155.1 Mageeibacillus sp. UBA1193
AGCTTCTTCCTAAGGAAGAACGTCAGACCTTTCTCGATAAACTGAATTCCCGCGGGATCCCGGGAGTCGTATACTCCGCGGAACCTTCCGTCAAGTGCGGCATCACCGGCACACATATGACCGTGACCGTAAATGGTGAGGAAGAGGGCTGCGGATGCGATCATGATCACGAGCACGAGCATCACCATCACGATCATGATCACGAACATGAGCATCATCATGACCATGAACACGGGCATTCGCATGAACATGAGCACCATCACGACCATGATCATGAACATGCTCACGATCACGACCACTCCCATGATCATCACCACAGCAGCATGCACGATATCGAGCATATCATCGGAGATCACATGAAGCTCCCGACTTCGGTCGCACTGGATGTGCTGGCTGTTTATCAGGAGATCGCCGAGGCAGAAAGCCATGTACACGGACAGCCGGTCGAGCAGATCCACTTCCATGAAGTCGGTTCGATGGATGCTGTTGCCGACATCACAGCTGTGTGTATGCTCATGAAAAAACTCGCACCGGACGAAGTAATCGTTTCTCCGATCCATGTAGGATCCGGCACAGTAAAGTGTGCACACGGTATCCTTCCCGTCCCCGCTCCGGCGACGGCACATATCCTGAATGGTATTCCGACATACAGCGCAGATATTAACGGCGAGCTCTGCACACCGACAGGCGCTGCGCTTCTTAAGCACTTCGCAACAGGCTTCGGCAAACAGCCTATGATGAAGACTTCCGCCATCGGCTACGGTATGGGTAAGAAGGACTTCCCGAGAGCCAACTGCGTACGCGTCATGATCGGTGAGTCAGTCGACGAAGAGCTCCCTGCTCCGACTACTGAAAGCGCACCGGTAGCATCTTCTTTTGCATCCAACGGAGACATCATCGAGCTGTCCTGCAACGTTGACGATATGACTGGCGAAGCAATCGGCTTTGCGATGGACCGTCTTTTCGATGCGGGTGCCAATGAAGTATTTACTGTTCCCTGCGGCATGAAGAAATCCCGTCCGGGCATCCTTCTGCGTGTGCTCTGCAAACCGGAAGACAAAGAGAATTTCGTATCGCTGATCTTCAAGTACACGACCACGATCGGTATCCGCGAGACCATTATGCAGCGCTACACTCTGGACAGACAGATCTATAAGGTCGACTCCTCTTTCGGACCTGTCCGTGTGAAGGTCTCTTCCGGATTCGGCGTCACCCGAAAGAAATTCGAGTACGACGATCTCGCACGCATCGCAAAAGAAAACAACCTCAGCATCGCCGAGGTTGAAAAGAAGCTTTCTGATGAACTGAAAGACTAAGAGTTTTCGAAAAGTCTCTGAATATGTCTCTGAAAAGGCACTTACAGAGACTTTTTTAGGGATTTTCGCCATTAATCCCTGGTTTCGTCTCTGAAAAGACACTTACAGAGACTTTTTCAGAGATTTTCGCCATTAATCCCTGTTTTCGTCTCTGAAAAGGCACTTACAGAGACTTTTTCAGAGATTTTAGCCGTCAACCGGCGCCAGCACCCGAAAACCGGGAGGAAACTTATTTCTCCAGGAGCTTATCAAATCTCTCTTTAAAGATCTTCGTGTTGTTCTCGAAGAGGTTATTTCCCTCTGTGTCGATAGATACGACCAGCGGACCGAACTCCTTGACCTTCATGATCCACAGAGCCTCCGGCATGCCGAGGTCCATCCACTCTACGCCCTGAAGCTCTTCGACTTCCTGAGCAGCAACTACGGCACATCCGCCCGGATATGCACAGTGGATCGCGCCGAACTTCTTGCAGGCCTCTGTGGTCTTCTCGAGCATACCGCCCTTACCGATGATCACACGGATACCTGTCTGCTCGATGAAGTCTGCTTCCGCAGCTTCCATACGGCGGCTCGTTGTTGGTCCGATAGAAACCATGAACTGCTTGCCGTTCTCATCTTTTCCGACGATCGGGCCGGCATGGATGATCGCGCCATCTTTGAACTCGAAGTTCTCCGGCATGACCTTCTCTTTTACGACTCTCTTGTGACCGCTGTCACGGCAGGTCGCGAGCATGCCGGTAAGATAAACGGTATCTCCGATGCGGAGATCCTTGATCTGATCATATGTGACAGGAGTAGTTAAAACTTTCTTCATGTCTTACACCTCCAGTGCTTTCTTATGGGAAATGATTTCAGAAGTGAGATCCTTGTGTATGATGATCTCGCCTCTTCTTGTCGCCCAGCAGCCGGTCGTGATACCTACACCCAGTGTCGCCGGGTGATGAGCTGCAGCCTCGATATTTACGTTAAGGACAGTGTGGCTTCCGCCGAATCCCAGAGGTGCGATGCCCAGGGAATCGAGACCCGCCTGAATCTCATCCTCGAGCTTGGCAACTTCCGGATACTGGCTTCTCGTTCCGATTGGACGGAGAAGTGCCTTCTTGGAAAGCATTGCGGATGTAGCTGCGCAGGTGCCGAGACCGATACCGATGCACAGCGGCGGGCAGGCATTTACGCCCCAGTCCAGGATCGTCTGGTAGACGAATTTCTTGACGCCCTCGACGCCCTCAAGCGGCATCAGGACCTTACTTCTGCCCGGGAGCGAACATCCGCCGCCGGCCATATACATACGAAGGCGAAGGTCGGAAGAACCCGGAACAAGATCGTACTCGATATACGGCGCACCATAGCCGGTGTTATCACCGGTGTTGTGCTCGCCGAGAGGCTCAACGACATTCGGACGGAGAGGTGTCTCGAGCGTTGCTTTTCG
>DBYF01000089.1:7025-9096 GCA_002310155.1 Mageeibacillus sp. UBA1193
GCGAGGGAAAGATCCTCGATCATGCAGTCATACATCGTCTTCGCGTTCTCGATCGCTTCGGTCTCACGAAGCTCGCGAAGTCTCTTCTCAACATCATCCGGCAGGTAAATGCCCGTCATCGCGGTGAAATCCTGCACGGTCTTAACAAACTGGTTTCTCAATGCTTCTTCCATACTGCCTCCTTGTGGTTACGTCATATGCGAAATAAGCAAAGAAAGTATCCCACAAAAAGCGCTTTTATTCAAGTTTTCGAGCGTTTGTCCCGCTCCCTCTTGAAAAGCTCTTCCGCGGCGATACGGGTCTTCGCGACGACATCTTTTTTCTTCGGGAAACAGTAGTAGAGGATGTCCTTTTTGCCGATACAGATCACATCGCCGATCTCGTACCAGAAGTAGTCGGAATAAAGGCTGTAGTTTTCCTTCGGTGTCTGCGTATAGTGAAGTCGTCCGTCGCAGCCGTCGAGCACGAACCCGTCTTCCCCGTGTGTCAGGTGTCCGGATCCGACCATGTAGAGAGACTTAAAGTCCACGATGATGCCAATATCCACATCCGTGTCGAGGGAGTATGTTCCGTCCTCGATCTCTCTTCGTACGCATTCTCTTTCCCACGCGTACCAGTCCGGAATATGCGAGAAGCACTCGCCCACGAGATGTCCGTACTCATCGAGCTCCCACGTTTTACCGCACGCGTGGCACGTCAACGTCGTGCCCTTTCCTTCCATCTTCCCCTCTTCTTGGCAGCACGCACACTTATAGAGGATCCTGTGCAGTCCGTCCGCACGGAAAGGCTCGTCGATCTTCACCTGATTCTCTTTCTGCCATGTGAAATAGTCGAACGAAAACGCCTTGTCGAGGATCTCGTCGATCTCCTCGACGGACTTACTCTTCACCTCTTCTTCCGAGAGCAGACACTCGAGCTGCGCGGTAACTTTGACCTTTCGTTTCTGAAGGTTATTGTAGAGCGGATCTCTCGCGAAGGATCCGTATGTGGTGATCATGAGAACAGGAGCACGAAGCGCCTTGAAAAGCACTCCCATCCTGCGTGGAAGCGGTGTCGCCGTACCGTCGAAAGAGTAGCTCGCTTCGGGGTACATCAGCACGGAAGTCTTATTCGTTCCGATGGCATATCGCATGTCGGTAATGAGCGAAATATCCGACACGAATTTCTGCGTCGGGATGCATCCGAGATTCCGCATCAGGCCTTCTTTCCCGACGAAGCCGTCCGACGTGCAGACGATGTTATATCTCTTCGGGAACATGATCTTCGATGCGATCTCCAGATCGAGAAAACTACTGTGATTCATGAGAATCAGGTAAGGCCCTTTTCCCGCCTTATCCATATTCTTTTTCGTATAGGAAAACTTCACGGAACGAAGATCCGGGATCGCCGCGGTTCTCATGACGAGGCTTAAGATACGGCTCGGTTTCTTCGGTTTCTTGTGATCCGGGCGCGGCAGTTTCATGACCTGATCAAAATCCATCTCACACTTTTTGATCTTCATCCGCCGTTCCCCCTAACGTCGCAATTTCAATACCCTATGTCCATTATAGCATTCCCTTCGGACTCGAAGAAAACTCCCTGTAAAAGTGCTTTTCGAAAGCACCTGTAAGATTTACTTTCCGAATCTGTTAATATGTACGAAGGGGGTAGCAGAAATGGATGACGTCACCATAGTTCAGCTGTTCTGGGACAGAAGCGAAAAAGCCATAGACGCCGTATCGAAGAAGTACGGCCGCTATTGCCATGCCATCGCAAAGAATATTCTGGGAAATCCGGAAGACGCGGAAGAGTGCGTGAACGATACCTATCTTGCTACCTGGAATTCCATTCCGCCGAAAAGACCCTCTATCCTGCCCCCGTTTCTCGGCAGGATCACGCGTAATCTCGCGCTGAATCTTTTCAATAAGAATCACGCGGAGAAGCGCGGTGGCGGAAACCTTCCATTAGTACTCGACGAATTGAGTGAAGTGATCGCGGGATCCGAATCCGCGGACAGTGAACTTTACCGGAAAGAACTGCTCGCCGTGGTCAACGATTTCCTCGCATCCCTGCCTGCGGAGAAGCGGAAGAT
>DBYF01000028.1 GCA_002310155.1 Mageeibacillus sp. UBA1193
TAGCGGGAGTGGTCTGCCGTCATGCACAGTACCAGATCCTGCTTAGCGATCAGGTCATCTGTGATGATCTGGCTTCTGCCCTGAGTGAGGTCTTCTTCGTATTCGAAGCCGGCAAGATCCACCGTGTAACGGGTATATTCCGCGCCATTCTCGGCAAAGGTACCTGCCGAGCAGACATCCACAGTCGCTTCCTTCTCCGGATCCTCGATCATGGTATGCGGACCGGTCGCGCGGAATACGGATCTGAAGATCGCTTCCGCCATAGGACTTCTGCAGGTGTTGCCAGAGCAGACAAACATAATCTTTCTATTGGTCTTCAGTTCTAATGGAGCATCACTCTCGGATGCAGCTTTGAAAAGTCGGTTCATATACGCAATACCCAGTCCTTTCTCCGGGAACGCCGGTGCTACGATCATCTTCACATGGATCTCATCCAGTGTGCGCAGTCCGTCGAACAGGTGGTGGGAAGCTTCTTCGATATCTTCCGTCTCCCCATAGACGTAGTAGATGATCTCTTCGTTCTTGTTCGCAAACAGTGTTCTAAGGTTTTCAGCGATTTCTTCTCCCACGAAGAGTCCGATCGGAGTATCTCCGGAGATAAGTGCCTGCATGACCTCTTGCTTATAGTATACAAAATAATTATCAAAATCGTCTCCGGTTTTATCTCCGATTATTTTCACCGGACATGTCGGAGCATAGTGACGGTACTTCATGCCCGGAGCACGTGGAACCTCATCTTCAGACAGTTCCGGCATCTGCGTGGATCCTTCTGTCTGTGCGTTCGGGTTAGGAATACCTGCCGCAGTAAGTGCTTCTTCCATATCTTCGATCGTAATGGCACCCGGACGAAGAACGACCGGCCAGTCTCCTGTGGCATCCACTACCGTAGACTCCAGGCCGACCTGGCACTCACCGCCGTCGATGATGTACGGGATCCTGCCGTGCATATCTTTCATGACATGCTCCGCTTTCGTCGGAGAAGGACTTCCCGAAAGGTTTGCGGAAGGAGCCGCTACCGGAACACCGCTCATCTCAATGAGTTTCTGGGCGATCGGGTGGATCGGGAAACGGATACCGACTGTATCGAGACCTGCGCTGACGCAGGATGGAATAACATCGGACTTCTTCATGACGATCGTGATCGGGCCCGGCATAAAAGCATCGATCAGCACATGAGCGACCGGTGAGATCTCAGATACGAGACCGTTGATCATCTCCTTGCTGCATACGTGAACGATCAAGGGGTTATCAGACGGACGTCCCTTGGCTTCGTAGATCTTCTTGACAGCTTCCGGGTTTCTCGCATCGGCACCCAAGCCATACACGGTCTCTGTCGGCATGCCGACGACCTCTCCCTCCTGGAGAGCTCTTACCGCGTCCCTAAAATTCTGTTCATCGTTGGGTGAAACACAAATGGTTTCAAAGTTCATTTCGTCATCTTCTTTCAGTGTTTGTCAGGTTTGTTTTCCGTTCCGCTTATGCGGTTTTCCATTTATTCTTCTTCGTCTTCTGTTGTTGCGCTTCCTAATTTATTCGCGCGGTCGGCTAATGTCAACTGTCTGACGATTTCTTCGAGGTCTCCGCCGAGGATCTCCTCGAGGCGGTAGAGCGTCAATCCGATTCTGTGATCGGTCACTCTTCCCTGGTGATAGTTATAGGTTCGGATCTTCTCGGACCTGTCACCGGTGCCAACCTGCGACCTTCTTTCCGCCGCGAGTGCGCCGGTCTGTTTCTGCTCTTCCATCTCGAGAAGACGGCTCTGCAGGACAGCCATCGCCTTGGCACGGTTCTTGTGCTGAGATCTTTCGTCCTGGCAGGTTACCACCAGTCCTGTCGGAAGATGCGTAATACGGATCGCCGAGTCGGTTCGGTTGATATGCTGACCGCCGGCACCGGAAGCACGATAGGTATCTATCTTTAAGTCATTGGGGTTGATGTTGACCTCAACTTCATCGACCTCCGGAAGGACCGCCACCGTTACCGTTGAAGTATGGACTCGTCCGCCGGACTCCGTGACCGGGACTCTCTGGACGCGGTGTACGCCGCTCTCATACTTAAAGCAGGAGTACGCGCCTCTTCCCTCGATAGAGAATACCAGTTTCTGGTATCCGCCGAGTTCCGTGTCGTTACTGTCGATATATTCGATCTTCCAGCCTTTGCTGATCGCATAAGCGGTGTACATCTTATAAAGATCCGCGACAAAGAGTGCTGCTTCTTCTCCTCCGGCACCGGACCGGATCTCCATGATGACCGACCTCTCGTCCTTCGGATCTTTGACTGCTAGGAGTTCCTCGAGGTCAACTTCGATCGTCTGAAGCTCGCTTTCGAGAGCTGCGACTTCTTCTGCCGCCATCTGACGCATCTCTTCGTCATCTGCCGCGGTGTGAAGTTCTCTGGCATCAGCCAGTTCCTTCGTTACACGATCCTTGTCATGGATACGGGCAACAACAGGTTCTAAGTCGGAGAGCTCTTTGGTAAGTTTCAGGTATCGGGATCCATCGGATACAATGGCCGGATCTGCCATAGATGCAATGATCTCATCGTAGCGGTGCAGGATCTGTTCAATTCTTTCGCGTTCGTTGTTCACGGTATAACTCCTTATCGTCGGCGGTACGTCTTTGTTTCCGCCCAAGTGTTGAGATTACTGGAAATATCGATCGCGTAGCTAGATGTAATGGTCTTTCTGGATCTTCATGATCATGGTATACACCGGCAGCTGTTCAGGTGTAAGTCCTTCTCTTACGACTTCCGGAACGATGGAAGCGTCATCGGCAAATCCGATTTCCATACCTTTTCCGGAATCCCAGAACACGATACTCCTGGTCGATTCCGGATACACATCGAAGAAGAATCCCGCATCCTGCATCTTCTTAAGCTGGGAAGATCCGAGATAGATGATCACATAGTTCTCATGGAGAAGAAGTGTATGGAGACGGTTCCATTCTCCTGCTTCGATCGGGGAATTGCCGTTAATGTCATTGATGATGATCATGTGTCCGACATGCTCGGGAAGGCCGTCCGGTCCGGTCAGACTCTCAGGGTCAAAGTCATTGATACGGCGGGCAGTAAACGCTTTCGGAGCATTTAACTCATCGCCATAGAACATGACGTCATACTTCTTCGAATCGATATAATTCATCGCGTCGGTGACTTTCTGGGACTGCTCACGCCAGATACGGTTCTTTCTTGCGGCATCGTCAATAAACACCCCGATGATCCAGATAAAGAATCCGATCAGGATGATGGCAAAGACCATAGTGACGATCAGTCGTTTGGCGTTCATTAGTGAGTTCCCTTCTTTTATAATTCATTACAATTCTACACCATCACGCAAGTGGTGCTATGTTTTGATGTATCTGGCATCCCTTGTTGTACCGATCTTCTTGATTCTCCCCTCTTTGAGCAACGAGGAGATCACTGTCTCTACAGTAGTAACAGATATATCCGGGAAGAGTCGGCATATTTCCTTTTTACTGATCGGAATGAAAGCATTCATAAGTGCATTCTCTACACGTTCCCTCTTGTTGACCTTTTTCGATCCTAAGGTCAGGAAGCGTTTGTCCAGCTCCTTGTAGCACAGATAAAGCGAGAGAAGGAAGTTCTCCATAAACGGGATATAGTCGTTACTGTTTTCATGCCAGCCGTACGAAGAACGCTTCAGCGCTTCGTAGTACTCGCCCTTCATCAGGTTGATCTGTTCTTCGAAGGAGATATACTTGGAAATATCGAATCTATTCTTATACAGCAGGAGAAGCGATAGCAGCCGGCTCATTCTTCCATTTCCGTCCGAGAAAGGATGGATACAGAGAAAATCGAGAATAAAACACGGAATGAGAAGCAACTGATCGATCCCGACATCGTTTCTGGCTGCGGAATATGCATAAAACAACTGCTTCATGGCGGCCGGAGTTTCTTTTGCAGAAACCGGGTTCCAACGGATCTGCATGCTTCCGTCCGCAAATCTCTCATATATGGCGTTATCTTCTACTTTGTATTTTCCCCCATCCTCCAAACCGGTCTGAGAAAGAAGGACCGTATGCAATCCTAAGGCCGTTTCTTCACTAAGACTCAGATCCTCATACCCTTCGTGAATCATATTCAAGGCATCCCTGTATCCTGCGATTTCTCGTTCCGAGTGATTGAGTGGCGCAGAACTCTGGTTGACGATTTCTTCGATTCTCTTGTCCGTAGTGATAATGCCCTCGATCGCGTTACTTCCTTTTACTGATTGCACCACCGCGATCTTCTGAAGGCTGGTAAACATATCCGGATACATCCGCTTTTTCTCTTCTTCGACAGAACGGAGTTCATATATCTTATTTGTAAGCCCCAGAAAACTGGTTGGCACGTTAAGATCTTTCAGAAATGTATAATCAAACTTTCTCATAATCTGCCCACCCAAACGTGTTATTTGCATATAATTTATCATAAAATATGCAAATAATCCACATTTCAGGCAAATAATCTGCATATAAACCAAAAGAAAATATGCAGATAGATTGAAAGCCTCTCGTTGCGAATATCACGTTTCCGTGACATGTTCAAATCAAGACTCCATTTGATGGTCTTTTAGCATTTACCGACGCTACGCAACTATGGGGATTAAACGAGAGCACACTTCGGAAAGCGATTTCTTATGGAAAACTCATAAATGGTGTAGACGCATGCAAATACGGCAAGCAATGGGTCATCTCTATGGAGGCCATGTTGAGAGAATGCGGAGAACCTAAAGATATCGCATAAGACATCAATTACAGATAATCTAACGGACGTCTTTCCCGCAGTAATTGCAGAATGCGGAATCTGCGGGGATCTGTTTTCCGCAGAAGCGGCAGAAACACATCACGGGTGCAGTGGATGCCGGCGCGGCGACGGGTTCAGCAACCGGAACTGCCGGTGCAGACGGGGCTGTCGGAGCAGGCATCGGTGTGATACCAGCTTCTGCTTCACGCTGTCTCTTGGCCAGGATCCTGGCCTTTTCATCCGCGAAGATCTTGTTGATACTCGCGTTATCAATTTCTCTTTCCGCAGGAGCTGACGACGGTGCTTCGACGGGCTGTTCAACAGGACGTGTTGCGGTCGGATCTTCTCCTGTCCTACCTGCTTCGGCGCCTTCCTGGGCACCGACGATCACGTTCTGATTGACGTCGACACCGTTCTTCTCGCTTTCGGCATCACGGTTGGCCGCGGTGGACTCATCCGCAAAGGTATCGAACTCCGCCTGCTTGGCTTCGATGATCTCGATCATACGCTCATCTACTGTATTCGGACAGAGGAGTCTATATACCAGAACATCTCTTGTCTGGCCCATACGGTGAGCGCGTCCGATCGCCTGATTCTCTGTCGACGGCTTGTACTGCGGTTCACAGAGGATAACCACACTTGCCGACTGGATGTTAAGTCCTGTACCACCTGACTGGATCTGTGCGGCAAGGACCGAACCAGCCGGCGCCTGCTCAAAGGCATCGACGATATTCTGTCTTTCTTCTACCGGAACGGCGCCGTTAATGACTCCAACACACTGGTTCCCAAACACTGTACGGATCTTCTCGAGTGTATCGAGGAAGAATGAGAACACGAGGATCTTTCGGGAATCCTCGGCGGCATCCTCGACGATCTCACGGAGGCGCTGGACTTTTGCGGAGGTATTGAGATAATCCGCGTTTCTCCAGGATACACGGCGTACGTCCATGAAGGAGCCTGTCAGAACGTCATCCTCATAGGCACGCTCGTCTTCAGGAGTCATGTCGCACCATTCCTTGATGTCCGTCAGATCCGGAAGTTCAGACAGAACGCTTTCTCTTTTTCTCCGGTAGTACACCGGTGAGATCTTATCCTTGAAGTCATCGGCATATGCAGTCATGCTGACCTGTTGGGCTCGCTGAGCAACATCATGCTGGAGATAGTCCATCAGGCGGATCATCTCATTGACGTTGTTCTCCAGAGGCGTACCTGTCATGAAGAGGATACGGTCTGTATGGCTGCAGAGGTTCAGTACGTTCTTACTTCTCTTGGCTTCTGTATTCTTGATGTAATGGGCTTCGTCGACGATGATCATGTCGATACCGAACTCTTCGTCGATCTTGAAGTGATTCTCGAGACTCTCGAAGTTGGTGACTGCGACACCACCCTCTTCCGACCATTTCTGGAAGGATACATCACGTGCATTATCGTGCAGATT
>DBYF01000003.1 GCA_002310155.1 Mageeibacillus sp. UBA1193
AAGTCCGAGATCGATAAAGTGAAGGACGGCTTCGAGAAAGACTTCGGCATCCGTCCGGAGCTGATCTCCTACATCTACTATAATCCCGATGGAAAAGAACTGTTCCGCGTCGAGAACTGACCTTTCCGGGGCTCTTGAGAAAAAAGGAAGCACCGCTTCATGACGAGGCGGTGCTTTTTACATACGTGATATAATTGTTTTCAGATTGGGTGTGACGTTTTCCGTTAAATTATTGATTACAAGTGTAAGAAGGAAAACGACAAAGAGGTAAGGAAAAACCATGGATGATTCTTCTATCGTAGATCTGTATCTCGAACGGAACGAGAAGGCGATCTCCCATACTTCCGAGAAGTATGGCGCCCGCCTGCGCAATGTTTCGTACGGGATCACCACATCCCGTGAGACGTCGGAAGAATGCGAGAACGACACCTACATGGAGGCATGGAACCGGATCCCTCCGCACGAGCCGAGGACCTATCTCCTGCCCTTCCTGATCCGCATCATCCGGGGCATCTCGATCAACCGCTGCGTCAGCGACACCCGTCTCAAGCGTAAGGCGGACATCTACGAGCTGACCTCTGAGATGGAGCAGTGCATCCCCTCTTCTCTTTCCGTGGAAAAAGAACTCGAGGGCAAGCTCCTCGCCGACGCCATCAGCCGTTTCCTTCACGAACAGTCCGAAGAAAAGTGCACATTCTTCATGAGAAGATACTTCTATCTCGACTCCGCCGCGTCGATCGCGAGACGCTACGGCTGCAAGGAGAGCAAAGTAAGAATGACACTGATGCGCATGAGATCTGACCTCAAGGCGTACCTCGAAAAGGAAGAGATCGTATGAACGGAAAAGACTTACTCGACATCATGTCCCAGGTCGACGATGACCTGATCACTAAGACGGAGATCCCTCCGGAGAAGAACGCATCTCCCATCTCCCCTGTTTCCGCCCGAAAAGCACCCTCCCGCAGGATCTATGCCGGCATGGCAGCAGGTATCGCCGCGGCAATTCTTGTCGGGATCGGCCTTGCAGCATGGAGCACTAACGGTTTCGGTCTTCTGAAGAGCAAGGAAAATACTGAAGTAACAAGTGCGCCGGCCACAACGGGATACTATCCGGTATCCACGACAACGCCTCCGGAATTCACGACGACACCTCCGGAAACGACCGGCTACTATCCGACTACCGAAGAACCGCCGATGACGACGATGCCGACCGATACATCTGTGGAACCGACGATCACGCACCATGAGATCGATCTTGAACAAGTGCTTTTCGCACCGGATGAAAAGACAGGAAATGTACCGGATGATTGGGGAAGCGCAAGTGACGGAGCTGTGCAGATTCCGGCTGCCCTCATGGAAGAGATCTCTAAGCCCGAGAACCGGGATCGGTACTTCGCAATATCGATCAACATCTCTCACTTCGTTTGTGTCGATGAATACATGGCCGGACATCATCCGTATATTCCTGACGAGGAGCTTGCGGAGATGTTCGCAGAACAGATCCGGATGGAAGCCCTCTCTGAAATGGACCGTCTGCGTATTTTGGGATACAACATCGATGCCCTGCCTTACTCGGGTGACGAAACAGATCCTTCCTATGTCTATGACGGATATTCTTACAGATACCGTTGTCACGTGTATAACGGCTTTACCGTGACCGGCTACATGACCGGTGAACAGATATCGGACTTTGTCGCAGATTCTGCACATGGATACCGGTTCACCTGGGATACGAAAGAAGCACACGTTGACTTAAGTGAAAAATGGGATTCCTGAGTTCTGACGAAGAGCAGCAGGATGGCCTGACACTGAATTGAAAAATCCCTCCCCGTATGATACCTTGAAATCAGTATTTCACGAGGAGGGATCTTCTATGTCTAACCCGGGTATTCTCTATCGCATCGCCGACAACAACAGAAAGCTTTTCATTCAAAACTGCATCCAGTTCGATGCGCCCCGTCTAGAGGCGGCAGTATATCCGGAAGGCCTGACCGTCGAGTCAGATCTCCCCTACGCTGAGGGCACGCCTCTTCCTTCTCCGATCGGTCCGGATTCCGCAGCTGAAGGGAACCCTCTCTGCTGCTCCGACAGGACACTTGATATCTACACTCCGGAGAACGCGAAACCCGGTGAGATCTTCCTTCTCATCCACGGCGGTGCTTTCGTATACGGATGCAAGGAACTGGACAAAGATTTCGGTATGCACCTCGCGCTCAAATCCGGGATCACGGTCGCCAACATCAACTACCGTCTCCTTCCCGGCACCGACATGCAGGGTGAAATCACAGACATCTTCCTCGCGGTATCTTTCCTGTGCGAAAAGGGCTTCTCCACGTTCCATACGGTCGGTGATTCCGCAGGCGGTTACCTCTGCCTCCTGACCGCGATCCTGATGAATTCGAAGGATGCCAGAACACAGTGCGGCATCACGGATTTCAATTACGATATCACATGTAAAAGCACCAGCCCGATCTGCGGTGATCACAGGGAGAGCAGACTGCAGTTCGCGGGCATCTACTTCGATCCGGACAAGAAGCTCCCGTCTTTTATCTTCGACCTCGCAGATGCGGCAGAGATGTTCGGCTGTCCGCCGGTCGTTCTGACCACGGGTGATCAGGACATGATGCTCAGCCAGAATGAGCTTCTCGAAAAGCGCCTGAGAAAGGCAGGTATCCCTGTCGAATACTACTGCGCCGAGTCCACTGAGGACCGCCCGATGCATCACGTCTATGCCATCGCTCATCCGACCTGGCCGGAAGGCATCAAGACCATCGACATGACCATCGCGAATGCGAACAGATGATCTTTAAGGACGAGTGCTTTTCGCATGGAAGAGACTCGTGACTACACAATTCAGGCAAAGAAAAAGGCCGTCACCTCAAATCGAAGTGACGGTCTTTCGTATTATCTGTTTATTGCTGGGAATTACTTCTCGAGACGCATGATCTCATTGCCATTTACATCGTAGTAGATGTAAGCGATCTTGTCAGGTCTGATACCGTACTGTCTCTCGAAAGTGTTCTTTACGCTCTCAACAGTAGCATCAAGATTAGACTTCTCAAGAGCCTGCTTCATAGCATCGATCTGAGCATCATTGAGCTCATACTTGAAGTAGTACTTGTAGAGGATGCTGTTGCCCTCGAACTCGACCTTAGCATCACTGTAGTCATTGCTGTTCTTTACGAGCTGATCGTAGATCTGATCGTTCATCTGCTTCAGTTCAGCATCAGAGATCATCTCTTCGATAGTGCTGCCGTTCGGCTTTGTATCAGCGGGTGTTGTCTCTGTCGGAGCTTCTGTAGTAGTTGTCGGCTTCTCAGTTGTTGTCTCTTCAGTAGTTTCCTCAGTTGTCTCTTCTGCAGTAGTCTTCTTAGTTTTCTTGGTCTTCTTAGTCTTCTTTGTTTCCTCGTCGTCGTCGTCATCGTCGTCGTCATCGTCGTTGTCATCATCGTCATCGTCATCATCGTCATCATCATCGTCGATGTCTTCGATCGTAGTGTCCTTAGTCTTCTTGGACTTCTTCTTTGTGGTCTCCTCAGTGGACTTGCTGCATGCAACAGCACTGGTAACCATGATAATGAAAGCTAAAACAATGCTAAGCAGTTTCTTGAATTTCATGTTTTTTCCTCCAGTTGTAAGTTTGTCTATACATAGATAGACCAGTTTCTTTTCTCCAAACATCAGTATATATACACTGACTTTTAATATCAAGTCGATTTGATTTGTATGTTTTCACCAAGAAAAGGGGGAAATATCCACGTTTCGTGGACATCTCCCCCCACTCACAGAGGTAGAACTATGAAAACCAACAAACACTCACGCTGTTAATACTGTCCGGGGCGCCCTGCGGATCGGTGTACGGTTCTGCGGAGCCCGGCAGATCTGCCTCCCGGCCATACCGTAGTCATATCCCATCACGCTCTGGCGGCGCACATTCCCGGATCTTCTATTCTGAGGCTTCGATGCTGCCGGTCTTCTGCGGTTTGCAGCATTTCTTCTGGCTGCCATGATCTGCTGTCTTCTTCTCGCCTGCTCATCACGCCTCATATCGATCGATGCCTTCATAAGAAAGATCACTCCTGCTAAAAATACCAATGCACTCCACATACTCAAACCCTCGCTTTTCCTGTTTCCGCTGATGCCGTATCAGCTGTCGCTATCTTTATCGTGACTTCATGATACAAAAAGAACTGTCCGATTAATCGGACAGTTCTAAAGTCCCGCACACGAATAATTGAAGAAGTAAATGCAAGA
>DBYF01000096.1:0-1591 GCA_002310155.1 Mageeibacillus sp. UBA1193
CGGAGTTTATCTGAATAGCCTGAATACAAAGCCCGCCTGAGAGAAAATCCCAGACGGGCCTTTTAGTATTCGGGAAGAGGTATTTTCTTAGTGCTTATGCAGCCTTCGAATCTGCTTCCGAAGAGTCGAGCAGTGCTTCCCATGTGGTCTGCTCCGGCCATGTGGAATCATCAAATGCCTCACGGATGCACTGACTGTAGAATCTCGCTTTCTCCTTGCACTGTTCCGTGATGTTCTCTTTATCCAGAACTGCCTGCATGAGAAGGATACGGTCCATTCTTCCGCTGAGCATACCGTCCTTCGAGACCACATAATCTTTGTAGTTCTCATACTCTACGCCCGCTATGTCTTCCGTATAGTAACCGGTATAGATGAAATTCTCAGGGTTCTTCGTCTTCCAGACGCTTTCGGAGAACATCGGGTCTGTAAAGTTGTCGAAGTAATTCCGGAGCTTCTTGTCTGTGGCGTCGAAGATCGCCTGGACCAGTCCGCGTCTGTGTTCCACCGGATCCTCTGTGCAGACAGAGTCCATGGAATAGCTCATGATGTAGCCGTCTTCTGTCCAGAAAATATTCAGTCCGGAGTAGAGCGGCCACTGGAAGATACAGATCTCGAATCCCTTGTAATAGCCGTAATCGAACTGGGCGAAGTAACCGTCCGGGAACTGGCTGAGTACGGATTCCGCGATGTCGAGCATCTCATTGATCTTCTGAATGTCATAGGTCTTTTCCGATCCGAGATCGAAGATATACGGTTCGGCATACGTCGGAAGGTTTTCGCCTACACGGATGTACACACCGTATTTGTTACCCATCTCTGCAGCACGCTCGTAGACTTCCTTCAGTTCGTCTGCTCCGACAAACGGTTTCTGATGGAGAAGATCCGAAGTGTCGTGTTCTAAGGAACTAAGTCGCTCGTCGAGTGCTTTCCCCGTAGCGAGAGGCTGAGGGAGAACCTTCGGATACGCGTGCACATAGTACTCATATGAAAGCACTTTTCCCGCGTCAAAATCATACTCGACCAGAAGTGTCGTTGGACGGTCCTTGTTGATCTCTTCCGTTTGCAGAAGGTCTGCTGTCAGATATGGTTTTCCGTCCAGGATAATGACGTCAAAGATGCCGAGCAGGTCCGGGTTATTGCCCTGGTCGATCGAACTGAGAACGGCATGCGCGAAGTCTTCCATCTCGCAGTACGTCATGAGGATATCGGTGACATCATCATGCTTCAGCGGAACATCTTCGTAGAATCTCTGATTGAGCTGCCTTAAGATCTGGCAGAAGACTTTATCTTCTTTCCAGTCTGTTTTCTTCTCGTGCTCGTAGAGATCGATCAGAACGTCTTCCATACGGACAGGGTTTTCCGGTGCGTCCACATAATCATAGGTGTAGTGGTTAAATGACTGGATCACATTTACGATCTGCTCGTCTGTATAACCGATATCTTTCATGTAACCGACAAATCTCTTAGTGGTGTCCTTGCTGAAGAACAGTTCATCCAGCGCGTCACTTCCGTAGATCCACTCGAAGCCGATCAGGAAATTCTGCGGGCAGGGGTAGGAATACGGGTGCTTCGTGAAGTACTTGCCGTTATA
>DBYF01000096.1:1785-3994 GCA_002310155.1 Mageeibacillus sp. UBA1193
TTCCCCCACGAGCGGAAATCACCGGCGTTGCCGTTTAGGTATACGGACTCGAAAGACAAGTCGCGGAGCTTACTGAGGAAGAACTCCTCGTCCTCATCTTCCAGATGATCCGCGACCATCGGGAACAGGCTTACGACAAATCCTCTATATTCGATCAGATTCGGATTGTTGATGATGCAGTCCGCGTACTTAAGGAAAAGATCATACTTTCCATGAAGTTCCTCAGGCGGCAGACCAAGCTCCTGTGCCAGTGCTTTTGCCTCTTTCTCAGGAGAGGACGGACACTGATAAGTGATGTCCGACGTTTCTGTTTGACTTGGTCCGTAAGGCTCGGAAGTAGTTTCCGATGTATTTAATGAAACATCGGTCTGAGGATCATCCCTCATCCTTCCGCCGGTCCTACAGCCGGTCACGGCAAATGCCGAAATTGTGAGTGCGCCTGCCATTAGCACACCACAGGTTCTTTTGAATCTATGCATATCCAATGCCTCCTTTCGTGATATTCCCGATTATAAGTACCGGTCATTCACGGCAAGTGACAGTATGGATATTATGAGAGATTAGTTATCTACGATAAAAATATATGACCTTTACAGCCAGATGACGTCGCTAAGGAGCTGACGGACATTCTCCTCATTGATACGGACCAGTTTCGCCAGATGCCAGGCGCGCTCTTCGTCGGTCATGCCTTCGAGATCTTTTGCATGTACTCCTTCTTCGATCGTATCGAGTTCCTGAATCTGTGCCTGAGCTTTCCAGATGACTTCGTTCAGCGTGCGCCGTTTCTCCTCGAAAAGCACTCGCATGTCTTCTTCGGAGAGTTTGCCTGAAAGGAGCTGTTCGATCTCGTTGAGAGAGAAGCCGATGTCCTGAAGTTTCTGGAGAGATTCGACCTGTTCATACTGGTCAGGAGAGTAATAGCGGTACCCGGTCTCTTCATCGACAGCTACGGGCTTGATGATATTTTTCTGCTCATAGATGCGCAGCGCCTTCGGAGAGATGCCGGCGAGGTCGGCCAGTTCACCGATCTTAAGAAGAGCTTCGTTTTCGTGTCCGGGTATTTCTTTATGCTGATCCATAGGACTCCTTTTCGCCGATGAGGACTTCGCAGGCACGGACGGCACCGGCTTCGTGGCTGCGCATACTGTTGACCGCGTTATTGATGAGCATCGTGCTCTTCATGATGCCTGCGCGGTACTGTGTGATCTTCATGAGCGCTGCGATATCAGCGATCTTTGTCCCCATCATACTATCGCCGCATAGAAGAAGCAATAGATATCCCATCATCCCGGAGAACGTGTTGATCATGGTGGCCCGGGCGACTCTCCGGTGGACCTGCATATTGGCATGGAGCATATCAAGACTTGTTTCTTCCACTTTCTTCAGGACCTGTTCCTCACCGCCGAAAATGCAGATCGCATCACGGGCGCGGACGACCGGCTCGGCCCAGTTGGTATAGCGTCCCAGTGCCTCCTGCGCGCGGTGCTTGAAGACGGGGATCTTTCTGACCACGACGATACAGCTGAGAAAGGAGAGGGGAAGAAGGACCAGCATCGTGACGATCAGAAGCGGGAAATTCAGGAAGGCGAGAACGATGGATGAGAGGATCACATTGACCAGTGCAATGACCAGGTGCATGAAGTTGACCGGGGCCATGAGATATGTGTGCAGATGATCGATATCACTGTTCAGGCGGTTGAGCCACTCTCCGCCTGAACGCTGCTGGATCTCTTCATATCCGGCGCCCAGGATCCGGCAGAGCATACGCTTCCTGAAAAGTTTCTGAAGCCTTACATTCACACGCACGGAGATCGTACACCAGACGGTCATGTTATACGCGAACAGAAGCGCGGTCAGCCCGAGGAAAAGGAAGAATGTCGGAAGCAGATCTCCGTGATTTCCCCGATCGATCAGGCGGAGGAAAACACCGAGCATGTTCGCATAAAGTACAGTCGACATGAAATCAAAGGGCACCCGCAGAATCAGGAATACGATGAAGATCCGGTGCATGCCGAGATCTTTGAGAAGACGGTATACGTTCCTATTCATAGAGCCTTCCTCCCTGCATATGGAGAATACGATGGTAGTTCGTAAGGTGTCCGACCTGATGGGTCACGTGGACGATCGTTCTGGACTTGTCGGAGGTGGCTGCATCGAGAGACGCGAGAACTGAAGTCGCGGTGGCATCGTCGAGGGACGCGGTGGGCTC
>DBYF01000096.1:4159-4314 GCA_002310155.1 Mageeibacillus sp. UBA1193
ATAGATGACTGCATGACCAGGGAGACCTTCGAACGGATCTTCTCGGGTGAAGTTTCACCGGCAACGGTAACGGATCCGACGGCCGGAACGAGAAGACCAGAGAGGATCTTGATCAGAGTACTCTTACCGCAGCCGCTCTCTCCGACGATCCCGAC
>DBYF01000042.1:0-6475 GCA_002310155.1 Mageeibacillus sp. UBA1193
TTTCCTTTGGCTTTGTCATACACGCAAGCGGCGCCGGTGATGCCTTCGATCATCTGTGCGTTGACCTCGATCTCGCCGAGCTCGATACGATGGCCCATGTGCTTGATCTGGAAGTCTTTTCTCGAGACGAACATCAGCTCGCCACGCTCGTTGAAGCGTCCGATATCACCGGTACGGTAGATCAGTTCCGGCCAGCCCGTCTGAAGCGGATTGATGGTAAATGCTTCCGCTGTCTTCTCGGGGTTATTCATGTAGCCGAATGTCAGCGAGGTTCCGCGGATGCAGATCTCACCCTGCTCTCCGCTTTCCTTCGTAACTTCCTTATTGTCGTCATCGAGAAGGATGATGTCTGTGTTATCGAACGGGCGTCCGATCGGGATCGCCTCGCCGTCTTCGAAATCCCTGTCGACTCTGTAGTAGCAGCACATGCCCGTACCTTCGGTCGGTCCGTAGAGGTTCGTGAATGTCGCTTCCGGCAGCGCCTGACGCCACATGCGGAACTGCTTTAACGGGAACACCTCGGAGCCGAACGCGATTGTCTTTAAATACTTCGGGATCTCTGTCTTGAATGTTCCAAAAGCACTGATGATCGTTAATGCCGAGACGACCCAGCATACCGTGTTGATCTCATGTTCGTTCAGATACTGCACGAGCTTTAACGGCTGCATGAAGAGTGCTTTTGGAACGAAATATGTCGTTGCGCCGAAGCGGATCGTCGGATAGAGCTCCTTGAAGCACGCGTCAAGATACAGCGGTGTCTGGTTGCCGAATACAGTTTCTGAAGAGAAACCAAGCACTTCCGAGAGCTGGTCGATATAGTCGTTGACCGCTCTGTGGCAGCCGACGACTCCCTTCGGAACACCTGTGGATCCTGAGGTAAATACGATGTACAGAGGATCAGTATCGATCGAAGATTTATACACGTCAGTAAGCGCCGCATCATCGATGCCGCAGTCTCCCTCGAGGATCTCGCTGTACTTGACGATCTTCCCTTCGAATCCGAGCTTATCTGCGAATTCCGCGGTCACATCGTCACAGATCAGGAGCGGTGCTTTTACATTCTCGAGAATAAGATGGATACGCACAGACGGCATCTCCGCGTCGATCGGGACATAGTAGCTGCCCGCGCGGATGATTCCGAAGAAAGCGGCTACCTCTTCCGGGGATTTCTCCATATAGATTACGACCGGGCTTCTCTTGATGCCCTGCTTCAGGACATAGGTTCCGATCGTATCGATCGCGTGATCAAGCTGCTTAAAAGTAAGCGAAGATTTCTCTCCGCAGAATGCCGGCTTATCCGGAAATTTCGCTACCGTATTCTTCAGGTCTTTCAGCACATGATTATGCATAACTTTAAAACTCCTTATTCCATGCACTCACGCACACATGCACGTGCGAGCACATCGATAATATCCACATATCTTCCGTCGAGATCCATCTCGACCATCGCCTGCGAGAGCTCCGTGCATCCGAGTACGATCGCCTGCGCACCGAGTCCGAAGAGCTCGCCGGAAACCATTTGGAACGCAGTCTGATCGAGCGCGTTTCCCGCCTTCACTTCGTCATAGATCATGGCCATCACGCTCTTCTGTCCACGTTCTCCCGGCCAGACACAGGTCACGCCGAAGGAAGCCAGTTCATCCTCGTAGATGCGTGTCTCACGCGCACCATCCGTGGCCATGACGCCGAGCGAGGTGACACCGTTCTCCTTGCACCAGGTGCCCAGTTCGCGGATCGCGTGAAGCACCGGAAGGCCGATGCCTTCTTCCATTTCCTTGTGAAAAGCATGCGCGGTGATACATGGGATCGCGAGGACTTCCGCTCCGATCGAACGGAGGTTTCTTCCGACCTCGATCAGGGCCGGGCGCGGATCCTCCGCGCTGTCCTCCGCCAGCAGGAATGCTGTACGGTCAGGAATGCTCGGGACAGATGCGATCCATGCTTCGATATGTTCCTGGTCAGTGGAGACATTGGTAAACTCGACCACACGGCGGTAGAAATACGCCGTAGCCAGTGGCCCCAGTCCTCCGATGATGCCCAGTTTCTTCAAGCTAATTTCCTCTCTTTCCCGCCGCGCCTGGCGGACGGTTTCCGTTTCTTATCCGCTATCCGGTGCAACGTCAGGCCTTACGGGATCTCCACATCGTACTTGGATGCGTCGTAGTAGAAGTATCCGCGGTGGGTATCCGAATATTCCTTGATCTTCTTGGAATCCCACATGAAGAATCGTGTACCGTCGTCCTTCGTCAGGGAGTCGCAGTGATACCATACACCGTCGATCTTGACCGCGTTCCAGAAGTGCTGCGCGTAAGTGATCGGGTAACGCTCGATCATGAACGTCTCCAGGCCGGCACGTGTGTAGAGCGCGTGGCACGCGGATGCGATATTGAAGCAGTCACCGATACGGTTCTTGATGCCTTCATATGCGCCCTGGATCCAGCTGATCTTCGTAGCATGACCCTGATACTTGATCGACCAGTCGACCCAGTTAAAGATCGCTTCGACCTTCTCTTTATCGCTCATGCCCGGCTTGATGATCTGTGCCAGGATCGAGTCACAGAGCTCCCAGAGGTCATCCTCGGTATACGGACGGTAAACGACCGTGACCTTGATCTTCACTTCGGTCTTGTTACCGGAGCGGTCCTGCGCGGAGTAAGTAACTTCATATGTTCCCTCTTTGTCGATATCCACCTGGGAGTTATCGACGGTGAAGGTGATATCCGGATCGGCGTTATCGATAACATGTACCTTATCCTTAAAGGCGATCGCCTGTCCGGTGATGATGCTGATATCCTTGGTTCCGGTGATGACCGGCGGTTCCGTATCGGCTTCCAGCTTGATGTGCGATGTCACGATCTGCTCGTTTCCGCCTGCGTCTGTCAGACGGATCTGTACATCTCTTTCACCCGGCTCATCGAATTTCGGATCCTCGACAAACTCAGCCTTGACCGAGGTCGCGTCCGTAACGCCATCGAGGAGCTCCAGAGGTTCCTTCGGATAGCAGGCATAGCCTTCGTAGTTGATGCCGACGGCTCTCGGCGGAGTCGTATCCAGCACGTGCAGCACGCTGTCATAGCGGACGCCGCCCACGCTGAAAGAAATGGTATAGTCGCCCGGCTCGTCCATCTTGATGGTGCTGAGCGGGGTGATAAGCGCCGCGTTGCTCTCGCCAAAAGCGAAAGTTCCGATGTCCGGCTGCTTGCTTCCGGCTTCCAGAGTGACCTCCGGATAGATGCCGATAACGTGAAGTTGTGTAGTAGTTGTAGAAATATTGCCTCCGAGGTCACTGCACAGGAGAGTAACATCCTGCGTTCCGACCTTCTCGAAGTTCGGCTCGCTTTCGTATTTCACAGAGCACGCGGTCTGGTCCTCCATCGTCACGACGAAGTCCGCCGGATCCATCTTCTGACCATACATAGTCGTCTTCGGAGACGCTGTCAGCGTCGGCGGGACGGTATCTGTAACGATCAGTTTCGAATCATACGTCTTCTTCCCGATCTGGATCGAGATCTCATATTCACCCGGTACGGTCACATCGTAGTGCGATGTTCCATATTCAAAAGCTGCCGATTTCTTATCCCATTTGAAACGCACGAAGTCGGAAGCACTGACCGGTGTTCCGGCTTCAACGGAGCACTCCTTATAAACGCGCTTCTCCTTCTCGATATAGATATTCAGCGCCATGACCAGACCGAACAGCACGACCACGGTGATCGCGATGATGATAAGTCTGCGGCGCCAGGACTTCTTCATATTTTCCTTCCCCCGAAAAACCAGATCAAAAACGGCCGGCCCTCACGGACCCGTCATTTTTATGGTAATACTATATCACTTTTATTTGATTTCGGCATTACGAGTTGCTTATATTCGCCAGTATCTTCATCGACCAGCCCGCGTCGATCAGCTCATATTCCGTGCCGGAAGTCTTTCCGACCTTATCCTCGAACATGCGCACGACTTCGTCATAGAGTCCCTCCTGGAACTCGACCCAGTACTGCTTGCCGTCTTTGCTGAAGATCACGATACCGTCTTTTCCGTTCTGCTGCTCGAAAAGCACTTGTACCACTTCACATCCCGGCTTCTGCTTGAGGAACTGCGCGAACACGAAAGCCTTGGACAGTTCTACATAGCGGTCATCGAGCCCCGCGTCAGCGATCTTGATCTTCTCGGCAAGATCGTTGATGGTCCTGACGGCACGCATGGTGCAGACCTTCGCTGCCTTCAGCATCTCCTCCGACCAGTTCTTCTGCTGCTCATTGAGCTTGGCCAGAGCCTCTTCCGTCTGATCCGGAAGAAGATAGATCATCAGTGCTTTTGCCATATCGTCATAAAGGAGCGGATAGGTAACGGACATGATCTCTCCGCAGTCCGGGCACGTATACTGGAAGAACGAGCCGTCAAGGACCTGCTCCTTCTCTTCCGGATGCAGGGAGACATTGACGCAGGCACGAAGTGTCAGCGTGCTCTTCTTTCCGCACTTTCTGCAGGTGATATCGGCTTTGACGGGCTTGTACTGCTCGTTCTCGCCGGGTGTAAGATTAAACTCTTTCTTGTCGCTCATAGTTTCCCTTCCTTATTCTTAGCGGTTTTTCATCTTATAGCAGAATGCCGCCGTACCGTTACAGATCTTCTGCTGATAGTCCGGATCGGACAGCAGGCGGTCATCGTCTTCGTTACTCATAAAGCCCATCTCCAGAAGGAAAGACGGGACGGAAGTCGCCCAGTTCAGGCCGCTGTAAGTCGTTGACGCGTTACAGCCTCTGAACTTGGAACCGGTCGCGTCAGCCAGGCTTTCACCGAGCCATTTGCCCCACTTGACCTGACTGTCGGCAAGTTCGCCGCGGCTGCATACAAATACACCGATGCCTCTTGCGGACGAGCTGTCCGAGGAGTCACAGTGCAGGCGGATAAATACATCCGCGTTATTATCGGTAGCGATCTTCGCGCGCTCGATATTCGAGATATCTACATCGTTCGTCGTACGTGTCATGATGACCGTCGCGCCCATGGACTGCAGATGGTCTCTCATCTTCAGCGCGATCTCCAGAACGACCTCATACTCCGGACGCTTCGTCGCCACACCGGAAGTTCCGGAAGAGACCTTCGCCTTCTTCTCATCAGACCACGGAGCAACGGATTCCAGATCGGAATTGGCTTTCTTCTGATGACCCGGATCAAGTACGATCACCATGCCGGACAGATCGTAAGATCCTGCCGGTGCCGGATCCTTTTGCTCGGAAGTCGTTTCTTTCGTTGTTTCCTTGGACGTTTCCTTCGTCGGCTCCGGAGTCGGTGTTTTCGTCGGTTCCGGTGTCGGGGACGGAGTCGGCTCCGGGGTCGGAGTCGCGCTCTCACTCGGAGTCGTCTCTGAAGTCTTCTCCGGTTCGCTCGTCGTAGTTTCTTCAGAGCCTGTCGTAAAATCTGTATTCTCTGTCGCGGAGATCTCCGGAACGGAGGTATCCATTGTCTCTGATCCCGATAATTCCGTGATGCTTTCCGAGGTGCCGTTCTTCGCGTTCTTCAGTGAAGAATTATCCGAAGATTTCTTCCATGGTCCGATCGTGAAAAGCAGTACGACTACGGTCAGGACCAGAACTCCTGTCACCGCCGACATGATCGGGATCAGTTTTTTGTTTCGCATTATGTCTCCTCCTGAATGGTAGACTCCCTAAGGAGCGTTCCGTCCGGATTAAAGATCTTGATCGTCAGTGATCCGTTGATCTTTGACGGGATATCGATTTCAATCCATGACGCGTCCGAATACACCATAGTGCAGGGGCCTTCCTTGATCTTTTTACCTTTGCCGTCGGTCAGTTCATATGTGAACGGCATATAAATGACATAATCCAGAGTCTCAAAGTAATAGTAGATTTTCTGCGTTCCCTTCGGAATCTCATACTGAACGTCATAGATCATGTACTGCATGCTCCATCCGTCGACGTAGTATTTCGAGGACGGCATGTCCGGCGTAAACTCCTTGCCGGAATACAGGATCTCAAAATCACTCTGCCAGATCTGAGCACTCTGTGCGTCGTAGATCACGACATAGTAATCTCCGGGTTCGAGGTCCTTCGTGTTCTCAAGAGGAAGGATCAGTCTCGTCGACGAAGCGTCGATCTCCCCTTCTCCGATAACCTCATCTACCAGACTTCCGGTCTTTTTGTAGTAAGTATAGGAAAGCATGGTTCCCGGAGCCGCGTGATCGATCTGTGTCTCGGCAGCTATATACGTATCTCCCTGATGATATCCCGGAACCGCGATTCCGTCTTTATCGATCATGTGGCTTCCCAGGATATAGATCTGTTCAGGGATCGTTCTTCCATCTTCGTAGATCTCGATGCAGCCGACGGTAATGATCGTCATATTCGTATCATAGACCGTACATGCGATCCATCCGGGTGCGATCTTGTTTGTTGGTCTCCAGTCGCAGTAAACGAAATCGTCTCCGTTATCCACAATAACGGTCTCGGTAAAC
>DBYF01000042.1:6502-9832 GCA_002310155.1 Mageeibacillus sp. UBA1193
GTTCCCAGAACGTGACCATGAAGCGGATGAGCTTGGCAGACTGGTTATAAGCCAGCACAGTATTGAAATCCTCGTCATACCAGTAACTGCTGAACTCGGTAAGTGTCTGTGCCCTGGTCGGTACAGGTGTCGGCGGAGCCTCGATGCCGATCCTGGAAAGGAAAGAAAACAGTTCCTTGGCGATCTCATCTACACTTCCGCTGTCGATCATCCAGTCATCATCGTAAGTAAGGTCACATGTAAACTGAAACTCATCTTCCTCTGCGGCATTGATCGCGCTCTTGATCTCGCGGTACGAGCTGTCGCTGTCGATCTTCTTAGCAAGATCTTTGGCGTCGAAATATGTGATAGTCAGGTCTGCCTCCGCCTCATCGCCGTCGATCTTGATGTCGCCGATCTGATAGATGATACGGTTGTTTGCCGCCTCGAGCAGATCCTTGGCAGCTGAATCCTGGAACTCTTTGAGGGTTGCGAGTTCTTTACTCGTACCGTCGATCAACTTATCTAATTTATCGTATTTGCCGCGCTTGAAATACGCGCAGAAATCATCCAGCATAGCCTCTGCCTGCCGGTATTCTTTACTGTCTTTGCCGGATTTTTTCTTTGATCCGCATCCGCTAGAAAATAACGAAAAAACCATCACGCAGGAAAGTGCCAGTGCCTGTAGTCTTACTCTTCTCATGGTGGTCCTCCTTTTTCTCACTTTATAGTTTGCGCCTTAACCTACTAATAAGCAAGCATACGAGTTCATTATATTATTAAGTTCTGATTAAAAAGTTTCACTTCTCTCACAAAGGGCTTTTTTCTTCCCTGTGACCTGTGTTATTATTGTTTTGGTTGGTTAGCCTTCTTAACGGAAGGAGTATCTACTTGGGGGGAAGGGAGCAGTTTTTCTTTTCATGAAACTGTCTGATTTGACGCAATATAAAAACATCACCATCCAGTGCCATGATAACCCGGATCCTGATGCGATCGCTTCCGGATTTGCCCTCTACAGGTATTTCAAGAGCCACCGTTGCAATGTTCGTCTGATCTATAGCGGACGCACAAAGATCACCAAAGTTAATCTCACCATGATGATCGAGATGTTCCGTATCCCGATCGAATATTGTGTATCTGACTTCGGCACTTGTGATCTTCTGATCACCACCGACTGCCAGTACCGTTCCGGTAATGTCCGTTTCTTCCCGGCTCCGAAGGTTGCCGTTATCGACCACCATCAGTTCTGCGGGATCGATGTAGATTATTCCTACATCCAGCCGAATGTCGGTTCCTGCTGTACTCTCGTATGGCAGCTCTTCAGAAACGAAGGCATCGATATCAACAAGGATCCGATCTGTGCGACAGCGCTTTACTACGGACTCTACTGTGATACGAACCAGTTCTCTGAAATCTATCACCCGCTCGACCGAGACATGCGAGATGCTCTTGCATTTGACCAGGCGGCCGTTGTCCGTCTTTCCAACTCGAACCTGTCTCTTTCCGAGCTCTCTATCGCCGCTCAGGCGATGAACGATTTTACTTTCGACAGCGAGCTGCGTCTCGCGATCGTACAGGTTCAGCCCTGTGATCCGAATATCTTAGGTCTGATCAGTGACTTCCTGATCCAGGTAGACCGTGTAGATATATGTATTGCTTTCAATGAGACCTATACAGGTTACAAGCTCTCCATCCGAAGCTGTATCAAAGAAACCAAGGCCAGCGAGCTCGCCGAGTACATCACCGACGAGATCGGATTCGGCGGCGGCCATAAGAATAAGGCCGGTGGTTTTATCGGTAAGGATGAATACTCTGCCAAGTACAAGGATCTGCGCATGATGCAGTTCCTGCGTATGAAGCTGACCAAGTACTCCGGCGAATGCGAGATCCTGCGTGCGGGTGTCGACAAGGTCAGCACCGAGGGGCTCCACCGCTTCAGAAAGAAGAGAGTACCTGTGGGTGTCGTCTTCTGCAAGGACTTCGTTACAGCAAATACTCCTATCCTCGTCCGTACACTCGAAGGAGATATCGAGATCAACGCGAATGCCGATACATGTATCATGATCGGTGTCAGCGGTAATATCGTACCGACCACCATGACACGCTTCAAGGAAAACTACGACATGGCCAGCGCCAAGTCCAAGGTCTCTTCCGAGTACCGTCCGACGCTCAAAAATCTCCGTTCCGGTGAGACATTCGACCTCGTCGAACATATCCGCTCCTGTATCAACAAGGGCTCTGAATATGTCTACATGAAGCCGATCGAGACTTCCGTAAAGATCTTCACCGTCTGGGATGCCAACAACTACGTACGCGGTACTGAGGGCGACTACATCGCAATCAGAGAGAATGACCTTTCCGATTTCTATATCGTTGAGAAGGAACTGTTCTCGCAGGCATACGAACCGGCTGACAAATAAGCGGATCCTCTATTTAGCAAATGAAAAAAGAACCTTCATCGAAGGTTCTTTCTTTTTTTCTGATTCATAAGTAGACGCGGGTAATATCCCATTCATTTATATAGTCCAGGTACGTACCATCGTCCATACGTACATCGTATTTCCTGTTCGTCACGTTTACGATATACCCTTCCCCGCTTCGTGAACGCACCTTCACACGGTCACCGATGTGATACTTCGCAGGAGTTTCCCGAAGCGAATGGCCTGAATACTCTCTCTTCTGACGGCGCTTCTTCGCATATTTCGATGCGTCGGAAACAAGAAAGAACAATCCCAGTTTCTCAAGGAGCCCCGGCTTCTTCCCGGAAGTATCCGCGTAGTCATAGGAATCATCGTATTCATCGATCTCATCCTCGTCCTCGTCATCATCATCTTCAGCATCCAATTCAGCGAAGTAGCCTGTCTTCTGAATACGATCGACTTCTCTTATTTGCGCTTCATAACTGAACGGACAGTTCTCATAGATGGTTTCAATGTTGTCCTTGGTAAATTTGTATTTATTCTTCAAAGCGATCTCAAGGAGTCTGGGGATATCTGAATCTATACCGTTTTCAGCAAGTACCGCTATGTCGTCCGGACGGAAGACCAAGCCAAGCGTTAACGCTTTACGGATCAGTGCATTGGCACACTTCTCTGAAATATACTCCGTAGCTTCCGCGACTTCGTTCGCGGGCCCCATCTCCTTAAGCGAGGATATGCGGCTTAAAACCGTGCTGTCAGCCCATTCGGAACAGTTATCATAAAAATCACGCCAAGTTGTCATATGCCTCACCTGTGCCCTTCAGCAAAAGCGTGCCGGTCGTTCTTTATCTTCATTATAGCATCGTGAAGTGACAATATTGGGACAACAAAAAAGCCATTGCAATTGCAATGGCTTTGTTTGGCTCCTCCA
>DBYF01000139.1 GCA_002310155.1 Mageeibacillus sp. UBA1193
GAAAAGCACCTGCCGTGCGAGTGCTTTTCGGAAAGAAGGGTAGGCCTTTAAAGAGAATAGGCGGTGAACAGATGTTACTGGGTGTTCATATTCAAAACTTTGGACTATTTAAAGATGACTGCATTGGCGCGCTTCTGGACGATATCCGGAAGGATCCCGAGCAGTCATCTCTTGCATTACAGGCAGGACTCGACGTCGCGCATCCCCTGAACGGGATCGAGGCCCTGATCGGAAGAAACCATTCCGGAAAGTCGATGTTCTTCTCGTTCCTTTCGTTCGTGCAGGGCGCGGTCATCAAGGGGCCGGCGGTTGCGTCGACCGAGTCGGGAAGAAACGGTTTTTCGAATCTCCTCGGCGATAAGGAAAAGCCGATGGTCGCGACGCTGTGCTTCAAGTTCTACGACCCGCAGGAAAAAGATACGACGTACATCGATTACCGTCTCGTGATCGGTGCGAATGTCCACGGAAAACCGCACTTTGAAGAAGAGGTCTTAAGACTCTGGCGCGAGGGCATGGATGAGCCGAAAGAGATCCTCTGTTTCAAGCAGGGAAAAGGATTCGTACTTCTGAACGGCGAGAAGCAGGACGGCGAGATGAACGATCCGCAGACCTCCGCGCTTCACGCGTACGGCGCGCTCAAGCAGTTCTATTTCACGAGCCGGACCTATAAAGAGATCATGAGATGGTTCTTCGTCTGCTTCCGGAAAGACCAGACGAGCCAGATCCCGGAAGATATGACTCCGGGCGGACACAAGCACCTCAACAGTGCCGGATCGAATGCGAAGAACGTGCTCTCGTATCTTAAGATCGAGAAGCCGGGCGAGTATAAGATGATCCTAAGTAAGATCATGGAAGCGATCCCGAGTCTCCGTGATAAGGATGAGCAGGCGGTCCTCAAGCACTTCAACAAGCCGGACATGATCGCGCTGTTTATCCTGCTGTTCTCGGATCCGTCACCGAAGCCCCTGATCCTTCTGGAGTCTCCGGATGAGGGACTCTATCACGACTTGCTCGACATCCTCGCGTCTGAGATGAGAAACTACTCTCTCAAATTCCCGGGATGCCAGATCATTTTCACGACACATAATCCGTATATCCTCGAGAACCTCTCGCCCTCTGAGATCTGGGTATTCAGCAGAGGTGATACGACATGGGAAGACCAGATCGAGATCCGCTGCGCCGGCTCGATGCCGATCGTGCAGGAGCTCTATGAGCAGGGCGTCGGCATGGGCGCGATCTGGTACGCGGGACACTTTGACAACTGAGTGATGACAGAAAGGAATGACATCCTTGATGCGTGTAGAGATATTAAGTGAAGACAGATCGGGCGGCGTTGTTCTGCAGCGTCTGACGAACTGTATCCTCAAACAATATACATCGGACTTTACCAGTTACCTCAGACCCCATCGCGGCTGCGGTTACTGGCCGAGCCATCCGGACGCGAAGCCCGAGCCGCTTTCCGCAGGCCTTCTGGAACTGCTTCCGGCAAAGCTCCGTGCGTACGATAAAGTCTATGCGGGAACCGACACCATCGTGATCGTCTGCATCGACTCCGATGACCATGATCCCGAGGAACTGATCTCCCGTCTGAAGGATACCTGCAGAAGATACGCGAGAGATCTCTCGACCGTCATCGCGATCTCCGTGGAAGAGATGGAGAGCTGGATGCTTGCTGACAAGAACGCGATCCTCATGGCTTATCCTGACGCGGATATGGACCGTCTTTCCGAGTATGAACAGGACAGCATCTGCGGTACATGGGAAGTGCTCTGTGATGTTGTTCTGAAAGAACAGTCGCACCGCATCAAGAAGATCGGTTATCCTGCCATCGGCCAGTACAAGGCGACCTGGGCGGAGAAGATCTCGAAGTACATGCTGCCGGCAAACAACGTATCTCCGAGCTTTAAGAAGTTCGAACTGGCGCTGACCGGCGCGGTGAAGCAGGTGCTTCATGCGTAAGCTCACCCCGTCTTCCGTCTATATCCATGTGCCATTCTGCGTAAGAAAATGCGCGTACTGTGATTTCCTTTCGTTCCCGTCGTGCCTCGACCGGATCGGCGAATATGTGGACGCGGTATGTAAAGAGATCAAACTCGCACCGAAGTGGTTCGAAGAGGAAAAAGAACCTCTTCAGACGATCTATTTCGGAGGCGGTACACCATCGCTTCTTTCGCCCGAACAGGTGAAGAAGATCCTCGATACTTTGCGTGATGTTTTCGGTATTTCAGATACGTGCGAGATCACGCTCGAAGCAAATCCCGGAACGATCGATGAGAAGAAGCTTGCGGGTTTTCGTGAGGCAGGGATCAACCGCCTGTCGATCGGTATCCAGAGTCTCGATGATTCCGTTCTGCAAACGCTTGGAAGGATCCATGATTCAGGTGCTGCGAAAAAGGCGATCCTGGATTCGAAGTCGGCAGGCTTCACGAACATCTCCTGCGACATGATGCTCGGCATCCCCGGTCAGACAATGGATAGCGTGAAAGACACACTCGATTTCTTCCTCAGTAACGATATCCCGCACATCTCGCTTTACTCCCTGATCCTCGAAGAGGGAACACCAATGTACGCGCGATACAACGGTGACATCGAAAAGTATGTCACGCAGGAAGAAGACCGCGCGATGTACCATCTCGTGACATCTACACTGAAGGAGAACGGATTCGTTCACTACGAGATCAGCAACATGGCAAAAGAAGGATTCGAGAGCCGCCATAACTCGATGTACTGGCGCGCCGAACCATACTATGCGTTTGGTGTCGGAGCGCACTATTACATCGGAGCTGAGCGTGGCCGCCATGCCGAGACTCTCGATGAATATCTTCAGGTAATGAACGCATCTGAAGTCGAGAAGAAGGACGTTTTATTCCCCGAAGAAGAGCTCACTGAAGAAGACCTCAGAAAAGAGTACATGATGCTCGGTTTCAGAACCCGAAGCGGCGTGGGCGAACAGGAGTTCTACCGAAGATTCGGTGTCACCGTGGCGAGTGCTTTTGGAGATGAAATCGAAAAAGAAATACGTGCCGGACTGGTCGAATTCGATGACGGAACCTACCGCCTGACAGAGAGAGGCGTCGACCTCGCAAACCAGGTCTTCATGGACTACGTCTGAACTCTTTTTCTTGCCAGCATAACTCTCACATAGTAAAATATTCTTGATGTTGTTTGCCTGACACAGTAAGTGTTTTTGGGTTTTGGAATCAAGGAGGTTTCTATGAAAGGGAGAACGAGGAAGATCGCGGTCGCCTTTATGCTGGCGCTGTCGATGACAATTACGGCACTACCTGTACAGCTGTTGTCCGGTCTGACAGGAAAGTCCGGTGTGGTAAACGCTGATGAGGGAATCCAGTATACGGAAATCGGCGCGAATTCGCAGAATACTGATTCTTCAGATTTTTTACCGATACATCAGCGATCCAATTATGGCTTTACTGAGCAGATTTACACTGCTGATGAACTGAATGGTGTTACGACTATTTCAGCAATGGCTTTCAAGATAAATAAGGCCGGCAATTTGCAAGCTACTGTTGACATATATTTTCTTAATACAGAAAAAAGCAGTTTCGCTGATTCAAAGGATGGAGTGCCACTCGACGAGGCTACGTTAGTTTACAGTGGAAATCTGAATACTAAGAAGACCGGGTGGAATTATTTGAATTTGAATCAATCTTTTACTCGAGAAACAGATAAAAACCTAATGGTTATCGTTGACAATATAAGCGGGAGTTGGAGCTATAATATTGCAGAGTTTGATGTCTATCAAAGTGATAATTCGAACTGTTCATTGTATGTGTATAGATTAGATGATGCCTACGATATAAATCGGATGCACTCGTTTAAGAATAAACTGCGATTGTTTTCTTCTTCTATTCCTTACTACAATCTGGCATTTAACGATAATCGTGGTGGAACATATACTACGCTAACCCTTGCTTTTACAACAATAAATGTAATATCGCCCCAGCTTGCCGGATATGCATTTCATGGTTGGAATACTGATCGTGAGGGGAACGGCACTAGCTACAATCACGGAGACGAGATCATACTGACCGGAGATACGACACTGTATGCGCAATGGGTCAAAACGAATACGATTACCTATATGGCAAACGATGGTTCAGAGAATTCTTCCACACAGGATTATGATCCGACTGAAGAAGTGAGACTGGCTGGTAAGATTTTCACGTGCGATGGTTGTTTCGTTAAGGGATGGAATACTGATTCAGAAGGGAACGGCACGCATTATGATGTTAGTGCCAGTATCCGACTGACCGGTGATACGACACTGTATGCGGAATGGGGTAATATGAATACGATTACCTATATTGCAAACGATGGTTCAGAGAATTCTTCCACACAGGATTATGATCCGACTGAAGACGTGAGACTGGCTGGTGATATTTTCTCGCGCGACGGGTATTTCTTTAAGGGATGGAATACTGATCCTGAAGGGAACGGCACGCATTATGATATTAGTGCCAGTATCCGACTGGCCGGAGATACGACACTGTATGCTGAATGGGTCAAAACGAATACGATTACCTATATGGCAAACGATGGTTCAGCGAATTCTTCCACACAGGATTATGATCCGAATGAAGACGTGAGACTGGCTGGTGAGATTTTCTCGTGCGATGGGTGTTTCTTTAAGGGATGGAATACACAGGCAGATGGTCAGGGAGACGCATATGCTTCTTCTGAAACTATCAGCATTTCCGGTGATTTAGTACTGTATGCGCAGTGGGAGACGATCAGATATGTAGTTTATCATTCAAATGATGGTTCTGATCAATCATACACACAAGTTCTCAATCAAAACGAGAATACAATATATTATAATCCATTCTTCCGTGCGCACTATCTCTTCACAGGCTGGAATACGAAGGCGGATGGAACCGGAGTTTTCTATCACCCTGAGCAGACGATAGAAGATCAGCAGGATTTGGTGCTTTTCGCACAGTGGGAACGAACGGTCTACTATGATTTCTCAACTTCTCCGGAAGATTCCGGCTGGGTATTCATCGATGCTGATGAGGATGGCCATAGCTGGTGCTACGGTATAGAAGAGAATGACGATGAGGAGAGTTTCCAGTCGCACTCCGGTGAAACTGACACAGACGGATCTGTAATGGTTTCTGCATCCTATGATGAAGTTACAGATGAGGCACTGACTCCGGATAACTGGGCAGTTTCTCCTGCCGGTCTGGTTGATCCCGATAGTGAAATGAAAGTTTCTCTTTGGGCGGTTGCAGAATATTCTAGTTGGTATGAGGAACATTTTGCCATCTATGCAGCGAAAGTATCTGATGTAGATCTTACTAAAGAGATTGATCTGACTCAGTGGACGCAGATCTCGGAGGAGTATGAGGCAACCGGTGAATGGTGCGAATACACAGGAGATCTCAGCTCCTTTAGCGGTCAGAATGTATATGTCGCGATCAGACACTATGATACAGAGGACATGTATTATCTGAATATCGACGATGTGTCGCTTCCGTTTATCGAGTACGATGAGTCGATCAGTGAGCATCTGGCCGGTCATTCCGTGAGTCTCGATGGTGATATCGCGGTTAACTTCTATATGGAACTCGACCAGAGTCTTCTGGAGAGCTCTACGGCAGAGATGATCTTCAAGGTGCCAAATGGTGATAAGACCAATACACAGACGGTCAAGGTCAGCGAAGTGAAAGACCATCCTGTCGAGATCGATGGTAAGACATACTACATCTTCAAGTGCAAGGTCGCTCCTAAGGATATGACAGGTGAGATCACCGCTCAGATCAGAGATGAAAATCGGGTAGGCAAAACCTACACGTATTCCGTGAAAGAGTATGCATCGTACATTCTTTCTGCCGAAGCGGGCACGTATGAGGATAAGACGATCCGTCTGGTCAAAGTACTTCTGAACTATGGTGCTGCGGCACAGATGTATTTCGGAGTGGATACGCAGAATCCTGCTAACTCGGAGATTTCGAATGAGGAGAAGAATCTGTCCGGAATTACCGCAGAAATCATCAATAAACCGTACGATCCATCGGAAACTGTTCTTCCGGATGGTGTGACATTCGAATATGTAACTCTTTCTTTGAAATCAGAAACGACACTCTCACTTTACTTTAAGAGTGATGCGAAGCTGTCCTTCAGCTGTGCTGGTATGAAGGTAGAAAAGTCAACCACATCGGATGGTTATCAGGTTGCCCGTATCCGTAATATCAACGCGTCTGATCTCGGTAAGGATTTCGAGATCACTATTACGGCAGGCGATGAAAGCGGAACCGTAACATACTGTCCGATGACGTACTGCTACAATATTCTTAAGCGGGGATCAGACAATCCGGCCCTGATAGATATCTGCAGATCTCTCTATCTGTTCAAGCAGGCAGTAGCAAGTTATAATAGCTGATATGGAGGAATGATTATGGACAAGGAAAAGTACACAGATCTTGATTTGGAAATCATCGAGTTTCAGTGCCAGGACATTATTACAGATTCTGAAGAATTAGGTCGCACACAACCGTAATAACGAGGTCTTCAGATCGAGTAATTGCCAGTAATAGATTAAAGATTGTGAATAGGAGAGCCAGCATAATGCTGACTCTCCTTTTTCGTTTCCCGGGTATATCAACCCACTTGCCTCATGTGAGGTTCTTTGCACTCGTAATCATCTTTTCCTTCGATGAATGCCTGATAGTCGATCCTCGGGAAATTGACTCCGCAGCCGAAAGAGATCGACCAGAGAAAAGGCGAGAGGCATCCGACGTGACCATCTGTTCCGATCCCGTAGATGTGGGAAAGGGCTGTCTTCTGAAGGGAAGTGTTGAAGCCCTCACTCTCCGCCTGAAGAAGAAACTTCCTCTGCAGATCTTCGTTCGCGCAGTAGACCCACGCTTTGCTGCTTGTTCCAAAAACTTCTTTGAGTAAACGCATATGTTACTCCTCCTTATGGTGTATTTGATCCCATAAAGAGGGCAAAAGAAAATCCCATCGGCACCGATGGGACTGCTGAACAATTGCTATAGTCCTATCGGTCAAGCTTTAGCACCTTACGTATCGCAGGTTGCTGTGCGGTCATCGAGCTTGTCTCTCGCGCACTCTTTATAGG
>DBYF01000102.1:0-743 GCA_002310155.1 Mageeibacillus sp. UBA1193
CTTTCCATGTTCATCATCTTTGTGATCGGCATACCACCAGCGATCCACTCTTCAGCCGGCTTGGAGATGTTGGAAACCTTGGAGAGGTAACCTGTGAAACCGTACTGGATCAGCATGAAAGCATTGAAACCGAGAGAGTAGCAGTAGTCAGCGTCGAAGTTGGACGGGAAAGCGCAACGGCCTTCATATCCGAAGAAGTGATGCTGAGCACCGAACTTACCCTTATATGTGCCTGCAGCTTTTCTCTTAGCGAGTTCAGCCTTAACCATTTCGGAGAAGAGCTTCTCAGACTCGATGAGGGAAACCTGAACGTTACCGTGTGGGTCACGCTCGAGGAAGAGCTGCTGCTGGATGCCCTGCGGCAGAATGTCGAATACCTTGAATGCGTCAGCGGAAAGACCGGACTTGATGAAATCGTACTTAGCGTTCCAATCCGGAAGAGCATTGAAAGCAGCTGTCTTTTCGCCAGCGAGGAGTTCGTTGATCTCAGCGATGAGAGCGGAGAACTCAGGAACGAATTCAACGATACCTTCAGGAATGATAGCTACACCGAAGTTCTCTCCATTGTTTCCACGCTTTTCAACTGCATCAGCGATGTAGTTTGTGATCTGAGCGAGAGACATCTTCTTAGCGGCAACTTCCTCACCGATGAGGCAGATGTTCGGCTGTGTCTCAAGAGCGCACTCGAGAGCAACGTGAGAAGCGGAACGGCCCATTACCTTGATGAAGTGCCAGTACTTCTT
>DBYF01000102.1:831-1016 GCA_002310155.1 Mageeibacillus sp. UBA1193
TTCAGGTCGCCGTCGATCGTCTTCGGGCAGCCGATTACCTGAACGCCTGTGTTGTTAGCAGCCATGTACTCAGCGAGTGTAGCAGCGTTTGTGTTGGAGTCGTCACCACCGATGATTACGATAGCGGTAAGACCGTTCTTCTTAGCGTTCTCAGCTACGATAGCGAACTGCTCCTTTGTCTCGAG
>DBYF01000102.1:1030-1215 GCA_002310155.1 Mageeibacillus sp. UBA1193
TTAGTTCTGCCGGAACCGATGATATCGAAACCACCTGTATTTCTGTAAGAATCGATGAACTTGTCGTCGAACTCTACATAGTCATCCTTGAGAAGACCATCCGGACCACCCTTGAAACCGAGAAGTACGTTCTCGCTGTTTGTTGCCTTAAGAGCATCGTAAAGACCGGAGATAACGTTGTGTCC
>DBYF01000102.1:1247-23430 GCA_002310155.1 Mageeibacillus sp. UBA1193
ACCTGCTTCTTAGCAGCAGATGTGTTTTGGCCTTTTTCGAATGTGATTTCCGGCTTACCGTATGTGTTCGGGAAAAGAGCCTGGATCTTGTCCTGGTCAGCTACGCTCTGTGTAGCAGCACCTTCTTTAACGCAGATCTCCGCGATACCGTTTCTGAGCATGCCCGGAAGCTTCGGCTGATACTCATATCTTGCTTTCTGAAGTGGTGAAAGATTCATAATGTAACACTCCTTTATATAAATATGAATTACTGTTATTAATTCCTCATAAATGCTAAAACATTATCCCGATAAAGTAAAGAGCGAAAAGAAACAATTTTACTTGAGAAAGGCTCCTGACGAAGTGCGACAAAGGCCGATTGTTTACAGATAGTTCTCAATTTCTGCAAACCCTCAATGCTATAATCGAATCGTAGATGGTAACATGGGGGAGAAGTAGATGACCTTGTCATATAATCTTCGAAAATTCAGAAGATTCCTGAGTGGAGTTTTTGCGGTTGGGAAATGGAAATCGCTGAAAGAAGCTGCCACCTTTATTTACATCGTCTCTACGGTATTCCTGATCATTGTTGGTGCTTTTCTTTTCTCGTTTATCAGTTACATCATGGGGTATGAGGTATTCGTACCTCTCCATACCATGCCAAGAGCTCAGATCCTTACTTTTGTAACGATCTTTATCGGCATGGTTTTGATCGATATCCTGGTAGGTACTTTCTTTGTCTGGCTTTACGATAAACTGATCATGATGCCTACTGCGACCATCATCAAAGAGATCTCAGACAGAACTGAAAAGGCTGCATCTGCGTTCCCGGCGGAGATGCGTCAGCTCGTTGAGAGCAACCCGTTCGTAAGTGTTGAGAAGACCGGCACATGGGTCGACTCCATTGATACGTATATCAACCTTGCGGGAAATGAAAAGTATTATGATGAGACGACCGGATGCTTCAATAGAAAGTATTTCCAGCAGGTACTTTCTACGATGCTCAAGACTGAAATGATGTGCGATATCCGTTCATCCGGTTATCTGAGAACCTACGGAGACAGATCGTACGCGATCTTCATGATCGATATCGACCATTTTAAGAAGATCAACGATGAGTTCGGACACCAGTATGGTGACGATATTCTCGCGCTTGTCGGTAAGACACTTAAGAAGATCGTTGCGAACAAGGGTGTCGTAGTTAGAAACGGCGGTGAGGAATTCCTCCTTATCGTATGCCTGAATTATCCTGAAAGTATGGAATCTTACGCGGAGAATGTCCGTGCTGTATTTGCGCACGATGTAAGGATCACGGGTCAGGGCGCCAAGAACCGTCCTGTCACATGCAGTATCGGTTATACACCGTTCCCGCTTATCTCTGAACAGCCTACTGTTATCAGCGTTTCCGATCATGTGAAGATCGCTGACCAGGCAATGTATCTTTCTAAAACTTGCGGACGCAATACCTGGAGAGGAATCGAAACACTTCGTGCTCCGGTATCAAAGGAAGAGATCGACAAGATGGTCGAATCGATCCTTTATGGCGAAAGTTCCAGATATTTAAGGATTTTGTGCCCGTAAGTATTTACAAGTGCTTTTCGATATGCTATCATACGCAAGTATTTTTCCGTGGACACAGTTTGTGGAAGGTTCCGACCACTTACTTTGCTACAGGATTATGGAGGTAAAGAACAATGGGACAGATCAACAAAGCTGAAATCATCAAAGAGTATGCGCTCAAAGAGGGCGACACAGGTTCTCCTGAGGTACAGATCGCGATTCTCTCTGCTAGAATCAACCATCTTACTGAGCACCTGAAGGCTCACCCGAACGATCACCACTCTCGTCGTGGTCTTCTGATGCTGGTAGGTCAGAGAAGAGGTCTTCTTGATTACCTGGCTCGCATCGATATCGAGCGTTACCGTTCCATCATTGCTCGTCTGAACATCAGAAAGTAATGAGATCGATTTGATTTACAGAGAGGCTGTTCCATCCGGGACAGCCTTTTTATTTGGAAAATTCGGTTATCCGCTTGATTTATTTTTCTATTATCTATAATATAGGTATGTTGCGTATTTATGCGCATGAACTAAGAGTTTAAGGGGAGTAGTGGGTAGATTGATATCCCGTCTCGTTTACGGAGTATGAATCTACAAGCTACCTCCTTATAAAACTGAATATTTGGAGGTACATTTATGGAACGTACATTTAAGACCGAACTGGCCGGACGTCCGCTCGTTGTTGAGACAGGTAAACTTGCTCAGTTCACAAATGGCGCTTGCTTGATCCGTTATGGTGAGACAGCAATCCTTTCCACAGTTACAGCTTCTAAGACACCGCGTGAGGGCGTTGATTTCTTCCCGCTGTCTGTTGACTACGAAGAGAAGATGTATGCTGTAGGTAAGATCCCGGGTGGTTACATCAAGAGAGAGGGACGTCCTTCTGAGAAGGCTATCCTGACATCCCGTGTTATCGACCGTCCGATCCGTCCGCTGTTCCCGAAGGATCTCAGAAATGACGTAGTTGTTTCTAACATGGTTATGTCTGTTGACCAGGACTGCTCTCCGGAGATCGCTGCTATGATCGGTACATCTATCGCGATCGCTATTTCCGATATCCCGTGGAATGGCCCGGTAGGTGGTGTTGTTCTCGGCCTGATCGGTGATGATGTTATCATCAACCCGACAGAAGAGCAGAGAAAAGAGAGCCGCATGTATGTTACTCTGGCTGGTACAGCTAAGAAGATCTGCATGGTTGAGGCTGGTGCTAACGAAGTTCCGGATGAAACAATGCTCGAGGCTATCGCAATCGGTCATGAGTCCATCAAGGAGATCGTAAACTTCATTAACGGTATCGTTGCTGAGATCGGTAAAGAGAAGTTCACATACGAGTCTGCTGATGTTCCGGAAGAAGTCTTTACAATGGTTAAGGATTTTGCTTGGGAGAAGATGCGTCAGGCTGTTCTCGCAGTTGATAAGTCCGTTCGTGATGCTAACATCGATGCTCTTACAAAGGAGATCGAGGCTTACCTCACAGAGCAGAACGAAGAGTATCTCCCGTATCTGGCTGATGCAGTTTATAAGCTTGAGAAGAAGGTCGTTCGTAACTACCTCTTCAAGGAGCACGTTCGTGTTGACGGCCGTCGTCTTGATGAGATCCGTCCGCTGTCCTGCGATGTAGGACTTCTGCCGCGTGTTCATGGTTCCGGTCTCTTCCAGCGTGGACAGACTCAGGTCATGACAACATGTACTCTGGCTCCGCTTTCCTACTCTCAGACAATTGACGGTCTGGATAATGAAGTATCTAAGCGTTACATGCACTACTACAACATGCCCGGCTACTCTGTAGGTGAGGCTAAGGCTTCCCGTTCTCCGGGACGTCGTGAGATCGGTCACGGTGCTCTCGCTGAGAGATCTCTCGTACCGGTACTTCCTTCTGAGGAAGAGTTCCCTTACGCGATCCGTACAGTATCTGAGATCCTGATGTCTAACGGTTCCACATCCCAGGGTTCTGTTTGTGCATCTACTCTGGCTCTTATGGATGCCGGTGTTCCGATCAAGAAGCCGGTAGCCGGTATCTCTACTGGTCTTATCGTTAACGAAGAAGACGAGAATGACTTCCTTGTTTTCATGGATATCCAGGGCATCGAGGACTTCTTCGGTGATATGGACTTCAAGGTTGCCGGTACTGAAGACGGTATCACATCTATCCAGGTTGATATCAAGGTAGACGGTCTGTCCCTCGACATCATCCGTAAGGCTTTCGAGCTCACAAACAAGGGTAGAAAGCAGATCATCAACGAAGTACTGCTCCCGAGAATCTCCGCACCGCGTGCTGAGCTCTCCAAGTATGCTCCGAGAATCATCACCATGCAGATCCCGGTTGACAAGATCCGTGAAGTTATCGGTACAGGCGGAAAGGTCATCAACAAGATCATTGCTGACACAGGCGCTCAGATCGACATCAACGATGACGGTATCCTCCATATCGCTACACCTGATCAGGAAGCTGCTGCTAAGGCAATGGCTATCATCAAGGGTATCGTAGAGGATCCGGAAGTCGGCGTTGAGTACGAAGGCGTTGTTACAAGACTGATGCAGTTTGGTGCTTTCGTTGAGTTCCTGCCGGGTAAGGAAGGTCTGGTACACATCTCCAAGATGGCTTGGAGCCGTGTTGAGAATGTTGAAGATGCCGTTAAGGAAGGCGACGTTGTAAAGGTTAAGCTCCTTGAAGTCGACAGCCAGGGCAGATACAACCTCTCTATGCGTGACTGCATGGAGAAGCCGGAAGGATATGTTGAAGAGGAGAGCGCTCCGAGAAGAGGCGACCGTCCGAACCGCGAGCGTCGTGGCCATGGTGATCGTTTTGAGAAGCGCCAGAGAAGAGATTTCTCTGAGAACACTCAGGAAGACACAACTCCGCATCCGGGTTCCCGTTCCCGTGAGTTCTGATTTTTCAGACGATTGAATCACATAAAGCTTGAAAAGGACTGTTCCTCCGGGACAGTCCTTTTTGATGCTTCAGGAGTATCTTTTCATACGTTTATTTAGTCCGATTTTATTGACACATATCCTTGTTGTGTTAGAATTTAAAGAGCGTCGGGGTGTAGCTCAGCTGGCTAGAGTGCTTGCTTGGGGTGCAAGAGGTCGCCTGTTCAAGTCAGGTCACTCCGACCATTTTTTATATACTGGATTGGTGGAGGGTAAAGCATATGTTCTGTTCAAGATGTGGTCAACAATTTTCTGATGATAGTCGCGAATGCCCGATCTGCGGTAAGGCAGTAGATACTCTTCCTACACTGGGAAGTGAACCAAAAAAATCTCTGCCGTCTGCGAATACAACTCCTGCTACAAATTACAATTATTCACGGACACAGACTTCTCAGCCGAACACGACACAGAAAATGAAGTCTACAGGTTCGGTATACTATGATATTGGTGGATTCCTCAGTGGATTCCTTAAAGATCCGATCAATTCCTGTACTGACCGTGCGAAAAGTGAACATTTTCTCCTTGGTCTGACTTTCCCGGCACTCATTCTCGGCATTAATCTTCTTTTGTGCTGGTTTTTTAAAGAGAATGCTGCATACTTTAATCTTCTTACCGGATTCTGGCCGAATACGGATTCAAGATATTTTACCGGTCTTGTAACGGATGCGGGCGGTTTTGGTTTCTGGAGAAGTATCATCACTGTCTTTGTTGACTTCTTTGCGTTCGGAGCAATGGTGGTTTTCATTTTCCTGGCGTATGGACTGTTTAAAGTAAAGAGAGTGGATTTCTTATCGACAGTTTCATGGGTCGGACTTGCTCTTTTCCCGTATTCTGTTTTGAATCTGGTTTCCTGGATCTGGACTGAGATCTATTATCATTCCCAGTCTTCCGCTCTGATCAACATTTCTCCTGTTCTGAAGACTTTCGGTATCGCGTTCTTCATCGTTTGTCTTTATGACTTCTTCTTTGATAACCTGAAGCCGAAAGGAACACAGAAACATGCAATGCGTTTTGTTGTAATGACTTGCGTTGTATTCTCATTCTGTGAGATCTTGTTCGGTTTCATTCTCGGAAAAGCTTTCCTGCACTGATTAATGATTCTACATATGAAAAAGGACTGCCGTTCAAACGACAGTCCTTTTTGTTGTTAGGATCAACGATCGATCAGGTGATGTAGCCGCCATTAACGCCTAAGACCTGTCCGGTAATGAATGAGGATGTGTCTTCTGCGAGGTAGAAGATGGCATCTGCGACCTCTTCCGGGGTTCCGATCCGGCAAAGCGGAGTTTCTTCGCAAAGTGCTTCGCGTGTCTCATCGTCCAGTACCGCGTTCATTTCAGTGTCGATCACTCCCGGTGCGACACAGTTTACACGGATGTTCGAAGGACCGACTTCCTGGGCAAGTGCTTTTGTAAAGCCTATAATCGCGGCTTTGGAAGTAGAATAGCAGACTTCGCAGGAAGCGCCGCAAACACCCCACATGGAGGATACTGTCACGATATTGCCGCTGTGACGGGAGATCATGGAGGGGAGGATCGTATGTGTCAGGTTATAAAGTCCGCCGATATTTGTATCCATTATGCGGTTCCACTCGGAAGGTGCGGTATTCGTGAAGAGTTCGATCTTGGAAACTCCGGCATTGCTGACAAGAACATCAACGGGTCCGAATGTTTCCACTGCTTCGTTTACCGCAGACTGAACAGCGTCCAGATCACGTACATCGACCTTGTAAGCGAGAACATCGTAGGTGAGAGCCTGGATCTTCTGGCGTGTGTACTCTGCAGAATCGTCATCTGAACGGTAGAAAAAAGTGACTTTGTATCCGGCCTGTGCAAAACGATATGCTGTAGCCGCTCCGATCCCTCGGGATCCACCGGTAATCAGGCAATGCTTACGCTTTTCCATACAAATCACCTCTCTTGCTTTTGACCTTATCGTATCGAACAAAAGGGGATATGACAAGAAGATTAGGCGAAAAGGTTGCGCATTTTCGAAATCATGTTATCATTTTTTTAGCGTATTTATGGAAGGATATAAGATATGGCTAAATTTTTAGAGAATGATAATGAGTCTCCGGAAGTTGATCTGAAGAATCTTACCGTCAAGCTGGCCGGTATGGGTCTTGATGAGGAGATCGAGGACGTTATTCCGGGAAAGAAAGAAAAGAAATCATCTAAATCTTCCAAAAAGGAAGAAGCTAAAGATGAGGATACAGAATCCGAAAAGACTTCCGATGAAGTAGAAGAGACTGCTGATGAATCTGCTGAAGAGACTGCCGAAGAAGTGGTTGAAGATGCCGCGGAGGATCTTTCTGATTCTGAAGAAGTAAATGATTACTATGAGAAGCGTGCCGCAGAGCGTGATCTCACTCTTGAGAAAGTTGAAGAACTGGCTGAAGAGATGGAGTCTTCCGCTGAGAAAAAGCAGAAAGTCAGTGCTCTGGATACGATCATTGCTAAGTCCGAAAAGAAATCTTCCGAGGAAAAAGCACCGAAGGAAAAGAAGAAGGGCAAACTTGATGGAGTGGCTATCGTAGGTATCGTACTTGCGATCGCGGCACTTCTCGGAGGCGCTTTCTGGCTTTACCGTTCCGCTCATGAGGAACCGAACCTCGGTATTACCATGAACATGTTCTCATCGCAGTACCGTAATACTCCGATCTATCGCAGTATTTTCTCAATGGGATTCGATATTCCTGAGGCATCTTACCGTGATGAGGAGAAGATTCCGGCTGCAACGGATGCTTCCGCTGATCCTGCTGCGGTAACCACAAGTATCGATGATAAGTACCTTTACTTTGATATGGTCATGTCCGGCCGTGTACAGGAAGGCATTCAGTCTCCTGTATTTATCACAGGCCGCGAGATCAAGAGCAATAAGCTCATTAAGAATATGCGTTTCTATTCTCCGCTTAGAAATGCGGACGATATGGAAGTGTTCTACGTTGTATATTCCGGATTCCTCCAGACTTTCTATACAGATGTAGATAGCGCCACCTGCCTTGAGAAGGTTAAGAATGCGTATAATCAGTCTGTTGCTTCTACAGATACAGCTGTTATCGTCAAGGACGGAGACTTCGCATACGCAGTAACTAAAGCGGAGATCGAGGGTGAGACCTGCTTCGTTATGGATGTTATCGCTGCTAAAGACGCTGGCAAGTATGTATTTAACAATAAGATCTATTCGGAACCGAGCTTCCACCTGACAGACCGTTATTTCCGTGCTCTGTATTACTCAAATCCGCTCTACAACACTTTCATGGAGTTCGGCTTTACATTTACTCAGACGAACTATCACGATGACGCTGTAGATGCAAATGGTGCGCCGACAAAGTTCCGTTTCTTCGATAATGTCGTTACAGGATCTATCAGCATGGACTGGCCTCAGGTTACGATCGATGTGACCGGCTGTGAGAACAGATATGATCACTTTATTACGTGGCTCCGATTCTCCGCACCAATCGAGACAGAAGCGGAAGAAGAGGTACAGGTTTATTCCATCCTCTATGCTGCATATCTCCAGGCTCTTTATACTGGTACAGATACACAGACCTGCCTGACAAAAGTAAAGAATGCCCTTAATCTGTATTTCGAGTCGGGTTCTGAAACGCCTGTAATGCTTAAGGACGGTAACTTCGCGTATTGCATCTATACGAAGACTGTCGACGGACAGGTTAAGTTCGTCATGGACGTAGTTCCTGTCGAATACGCTGACAGCTTTAACTTTGATGATCCTATGAAGGGCTGATAAGAAATATACGTAAGCTTTCAAACTGCCATCGCATCCGCGGTGGCAGTTCTTTTATGTATGAAAAAAGGACTGTCATTGCTGACAGTCCTTCTGGCAGGGGAGACACGATTCGAACATGCAACCAGCGGTTTTGGAGACCGCTGCTCTACCATTGAGCCACTCCCCTAGGTATGTGGGTGTTTGCTCGTCACAAACAACATGCATTAGTTTACTCAAGTGTTTGCATGATGTCAAGTAGAATGTTATGATTTTATAGAATAGGCAGAATATTGAAAAAGAGGTGTTTTTGCATGATTTTTACCGTAATCGGAACCGGAAATATGGGCCGGGCTCTTGTAGGAGGATTCATTAAGAGTGGAATCCTTACTCCGAAAGACGTAAGACTTTGTGATATTGATGAGAAAAAAGTGACAGAACTGGCTTCTGAGACAGGCTGTCAGCCCTATACAGATGCTTCTAAGGCAGTAGAAGAAGCCGATTATATCCTGCTCGCGGTAAAGCCGCAGGTGTTCGATCAGACAGTCCGTTCTCTGTCTTCTAATATCAAAGACGGTGCCGTGATCGTTTCAATCGCAGCTTCTGTCACACTGGACCGTATTGAGAAGCTCCTGCACGAAGGCTCTTCGATCGTCCGTGTAATGCCGAACACTCCTGCTCTTGTTGGTGCCAGCGTTTGCGCTGTCTGCACACGTAATGTAGAACAGGATAAAGCTGAATTTGTTGAAAAACTTCTTGGTACCTGCGGTATCGTAGTTCCTTGTGATGAGAAGACTCTGGATGCGATCGGATGTGTTTCCGGTACAGGTCCGGCATACGTTATGCTCTTTATCGAGGCGATGGCGGATGCTGCTGTTAAGCTTGGTATTCCGAGAAAGACCGCACTTGATATCGCTGCTATGACAGTATATGGTTCCGGCAAGCTCATGGTAGAGACAGGAACACATCCTGCTATCCTTAAAGATCAGGTATGTTCTCCTGGCGGAACGACCATCGAGGGTGTTCTTGCTCTTGAGAAGGGCGGACTCCGTGCGGCTGTTGAAGATGCTGTCATCGCTGCTGATCTGAAGACAAAGGCTCTGGCAGGAGGCAAGTGATCTGTGCCTGATAAGATTTCTGTCGATATCTATACTGACGGAGCATGTTCCGGTAATCCCGGTCCCGGCGGCTGGGGTGCGATCCTTATGTGCCGTGGTGTAGAGAAAGAGATCTCAGGCGGAGAGAAGCTGACGACGAATAACCGCATGGAACTGATCGCGGCGATCTCTGCTTTGAAATGTCTTAATCGTCCCTGCAAAGTAAATCTCTATAGTGACAGTGCTTACCTGATCAATGGCTTTACTCAGGGCTGGCTCGTGTCTTGGAAACGTAACGGTTGGAAAAATAGTTCGAAACAAACCGTTAGTAATATGGATTTGTGGCAGGAACTGGACCGCTTGTCCGGTATCCATGATATTTCATGGATCAAGGTCAAGGGTCATGCCGATAATGAATACAACAATCGATGCGACAAGCTTGCTGTTGCGCAGTCGAAGAAATTTGGGGAGAATTGAAATGGCGAAGCCAAAGGGGAATATAGCTGCCTTAGATGAGCAGCTAATTGAAAAGACGGTCGATCGTAGGATTGAATTCGAAGGCCGTGTTTTCAAGGTCGAGGTAAAGAATGTCGAACTGTTCGATGGTTCGGTCTCCAATAGAGAGATCGTTCTGCATAACGGTGGTGCCACAATTCTGGCGCTCGATGACGATATGAATGTGTACCTTGTCCGTCAGTTCCGTTCTCCTTACGAAAAGGTCCTTCTTGAAGCACCCGCGGGAAAACTTGAAAAGGGAGAAGACCCTAAAGCCTGCGCGATCCGTGAACTCAAAGAAGAGACAGGAATGGAAGCGAAGACCGTGACCGATCTTGGTGAGCTTTATGCGACTCCCGGATACTGCTCGGAGATCATTCACCTGTATCTTGCACAGGATCTTTCCTTCGGTGAAGGTAATCCTGATGATGGAGAGTTTCTCCAGCTTGTAAAGATGCCGCTTACTGAGGCGCTTGAAATGGTAGACAATAATGAGATCTCTGATGCTAAGACGATGGTCGCATTACTAAAAACAGCTAGAAGGGTCGGTGTCTGATGGGAACAAAGAGTGAACATCGTCATGATATTGCCGGCGTAATGCTTTTCGCACTTGCGGTCCTTCTCGGGCTTTCTTACTATCTGCCCCTTTCCGTGACAGGTGCGCTTGGCCGTATCTTCCGTGGAAGCGGTACAGGTTTGATCGGTGTGACGGCATATCTGATCCCCGTGATCCTTCTTTATGCTTCGGTTGATTTTTTCATGGAGAGAAGACCAGATGTCGCTTCTAAGCGAGTCTGCTCTGTTCTTATCCTGCTTCTTTGCGCATCTTCGATCCTCGCGGTATGTACCGTAAGCCCGGCTTATGTAAAAGCCGCCTGTGCTGAACCGCCGGCCGGTGATGTTAAGGCCACAAAGGTACTTTCATTCCTTTGGAAGATCGGTAATGATCCGAAGAAGCTCGGTGCTCCTGATGGAGATATCGTTCTTTCCGGTGGTATTATCGGCGGATCCGTCGCCCTTGCGCTTCGTGCAATTGCTGCGAAAGCAGGTGCTCTGATCATTCTGCTTGCTTTTACTCTTTCCCAGATCGTTCTTATCTTTAATGTCAGCCTTACAGATACTGCTGCCAAAACTGCTGAAGTTATCCGTACGACAAGCCAGAAAGCTACGGAAGTTCTCAGAACCGATAAGGCGATGCGTGAACGTGACCGTGCTGCAAGAATTCAGGCTCAGCGGAATCAGTCGATCAACGGTCAGATCCAGTCGTATATCAAGAATCCGGTGGTTTCTCCGTTTGAAGAAGTTCCTGGTCCCCAGGGATTTATTGATCTTGAGGGAACTCCTGTGAAGATGAATCAGGAGACCTGGGCGGAGCGTGAGAAGGTATTTGATTTCGATCTTACGAATGACACGGATCCTGCACCGGAAGCCCAGAAGGTGGAAGTTCCGCCGGAGCCGCGTGTTGATTTCGGTTTCAGTAATCCAAAAGCACCCGCTCCGAAGAAGGAAGTGGATCCGAATGGCGGTTTTGAGTATCTCCCGCCGCTTGAAAATGATACGCCTCGTCCCGGATCAGTCCTTCCGGCTCCTTCTGTAAGTCCGAATCAGGATTATGTTGAGTACCGTCATCACGAAGAGGGCGGAACGAAGATCCGTGTGCCAGATCTCAATAATATGGAACAGGTACCCGCTGAACCTGTCCCGGTTCAGACACCGGCTCCGGTCGAAGCACCGGTTCCGTCTTTCCCGGAGACATCAGCTCCTGAACCGCAGAACCCGGTAAATCAGGTGCCTGCTCCCGCACAGCCTGCACCTCAGGCTGAAACAGGAAAGCAGACAGCTGCGGCAGCCGGCCGTCAGGCGAAACGTCAGTATGCAAAAGCACCGACGAACCTGCTTTCACATGATAAGCCCCAGAGATCCGGAAATGCCGTTCATGGAAGCGATGTAGAAGGAATGAAGCTGGTTGCTGCTTTACGTAGTTTTGGTATCGAGACGACTCTCGGCGAAGTTACACGTGGTCCTGCGATCACACGTTTTGAGATCTCTCCGGCTCCGGGTATAAAAGTAAGCCGTATTACGAACCTTTCGGATGATATCGCGCTGGCTCTTGCCGCTAAGTCTATCCGAATTGAAGCTCCGATTCCCGGTAAGTCCGCTGTAGGTATTGAGGTCCCGAACAAAGAGGTAACTCCCGTTAACCTTGGCGATCTTCTTGATTCTGCAGAATTCAGGAAGTCTGAGTCTCCGCTTACGGTTGCTCTTGGTAAAGATATCCCCGGTAAGCCGATACTTTGTGACCTTGCCAAGATGCCGCACCTTCTGATCGCCGGTTCCACAGGTTCCGGTAAATCGGTATGTATCAACTCGATCCTGATGAGTATCCTCTGCCATGCGACCCCTCAACAGGTCAGGATGATCATGGTCGACCCGAAGGTCGTAGAACTTGCTGTATATAATGGTATCCCGCATCTGCTTTGCCCGGTCGTTACTGATGCAAAGAAAGCGGCTAATGCTCTTAACTGGGCAGTCCGTGAGATGACCGACCGTTATGCCAAGTTTGCGGAAGCTTCGGTTCGTGATTTCCGTGGATATAACGATTATCAGAGACTTCAGAATGAACCTGAACTTCCTTTGATCCTCGTTGTCATCGATGAGCTTGCCGACCTTATGCAGGTAGCTTCGAAAGAGGTCGAGGAATCGATCTCAAGACTCACGGCTATGGCACGTGCTGCCGGTATCCATCTTCTGATCGCGACCCAGCGTCCGTCTGTTGACGTTATTACCGGTGTTATCAAGGCCAACATTCCCTCCCGTATCGCATTTGCTGTTTCCAGCCAGGTCGACAGCCGTACGATCCTCGATATGGTAGGTGCGGAGAAACTTCTCGGTAAGGGCGATATGCTCTACTATCCGCAGAGTTCACCGAAGCCGATCCGTGGTCAGGGTGCTTTTGTATCCGACCAGGAAGTAGAGAAGATCATCGGTTATATAAAGGAGAAAAATGTTGTACAATATGATGAGGAAACCGCTGAGGCTATCGTGAACGCGACTAAGGCCGGTGCTCCTTCCGCTTCCGGCGGATCTGAAGGAGACGGTGAAGACGAGCTTTTCAACGATGCCGTAGATGTGGTCCTTCAGGCAGGATATGCCTCTGTTTCAATACTCCAGCGTCGCCTGAATCTCGGTTATCCGAGAGCATCCCGACTTATCGATCGTATGGCAGACAAGGGATATATAGGTCCGTTTGAGGGCAGTAAACCAAGAAAAATATTGATCGATCCGGCGCAGTGGCTGGAGATCAAAGCAAAGAAAGGATAATGTATGAGCGCAACGATTATTTCCGGCAAAGAATTGTCATCCCTGATCCGTGAGAGGATCACCAAAGAAACGGAGGAGCTTTCCGCTAAGTTCGGTAAACGTCCGGGTCTGGCTGTGATCCAGGTAGGTGAGAACCCTGCTTCCACTATTTATGTAAATAATAAGAAGAAGGCATGCGAGCAGGTCGGATTCCAGTCGTTCGGTTATTCACTTCCTGAATCTGCTTCCGAGCAGGAGCTTCTTGATCTTATCGATCAGCTGAATAAGGATGACCGTGTTCATGGTATCCTCTGTCAGCTTCCGCTTCCTAAGCATATGGACGAATTCTCCGTTATCTGCGCGATCGCTCCGGAGAAGGATGTTGATGGATTCCATCCTGTAAACAAAGGACTTCTTTCTATCGGTAGAGACTGCCTCGTTTCCTGCACACCTAAGGGCTGTATCGAGCTTCTGAAGTATGCAAACGTAGATATTTCCGGAAAAAACTGTGTCGTTATCGGCAGAAGTAACATTGTCGGTAAGCCGGTTGCATCCTTGATGCTTCACGAAAATGCGACAGTTACTGTTGTTCATTCCAGAACACAAAATATTAAGGAGATCTGCAAGCAGGCAGATATCCTGATCGTTGCAATCGGTAAGCAGGGCTTCGTTACGAAGGATTTTGTAAAGGAAGGCGCTGTTATTATCGATGTTGGCATCAACCGTTGTGAAGACGGCAAGGTGAGAGGCGACGTTGATTTTGATGACGTAGTTGACATCGCATCCGCAATCACACCTGTTCCTGGTGGTGTTGGTCCGATGACTATCACGATGCTTCTGCAGAATACACTGGAAGCTTTTACTAAGATCGAGAAAGGAAATAACTAATATGAGCATTCAATCTGCTGAGATCATTTGCGTAGGTACTGAGTTACTGATGGGTCATACCCTGAATACCAATTCCTGTTTCCTTGCAAAAGAACTGGTATCTCTTGGCATTGCTTCCTATCGTCAGATCGTTGTCGGCGATAATCACGAAAGACTCGCTGACCAGATCAAGGAAAGCGCTTCTCGTGCGGATCTGGTTATCCTTACCGGCGGTTTAGGCCCGACGACGGATGATATCACTATGGGTGTCGCGGCTGAAGTTGCTGGAAAAGAACTCGTCTTCGATGAAGAGAGCTTCCAGAACATGACCGAGTATTTCCGCCGCCTGTGCAGAAATATGCCGAAGAATAACAGAAAGCAGGCAATGCTTCCGGAAGGCGCTACGATCCTTAAGAATAATAATGGTACAGCTCCGGGCGCGATCTTTGAGTATTCCTGCCCGATAGAGCAGGATCCGGACCGTGTAGTCCAGTTTGTTCTGCTTCCTGGTCCGCCGTCTGAAATGTCCCTGATGTTTACGAACGAAGTCCGTCCTGTACTTGAGAAGATGAGTGAGTATAAGTTTGTTACCAAGTTCGTTCATCTTTTCGGCATCGGTGAATCTGATGCAGCAGAGCGTATTTCTGATCTGATCGACGCTCAGACAAATCCGACGATCGCTCCTTACGCTTCTGAAGGTGAGTGTATGTTCCGTGTTACTCAGCGCATCGGTAAAGATGAAGAAGAGAAGGATCTGATCACACCTATCCTTGAAACAATGAAAGAACGTTTTGGCCAGTGCATCTATGAGATCGGCGAGCGTCCTCTCAAGCAGGTAGCTTATGATCTGCTTCTCGAAAAGGGAAAGACAGTCTGCTTTGCCGAGAGTTGTACGGCCGGCATGGTTTCTTCTGAGTTTGTTGATATCCCCGGTGCATCCCAGGTATTCATGGGTTCGGTTGTTTCTTACGGAAACAAGGTGAAGAATAATCTTTTGGGTGTATCCAATGACATTCTTGATAATCTCGGAGCTGTCAGCCGTGAGTGCGCTCAGGAGATGGCTGAAGGTGCCAGAAAGCTTCTCGGAACCGATATCGCGATTTCTATCACAGGTATTGCCGGTCCGACAGGTGAGAGCGTTGCGAAACCTGTAGGTCTCGTATATCTTGCTATTTCTGATGAGAAAGGTACAGAGGTTAAAGAAGTACACCTGAGCGGTAACCGTAGCCGTGTCCGTCATGTAGCTGTACTCCATGCGTTTAACCTGATCAGACTGAGACTTTCATGAGCACTAATGAGATGAAGCGCCGCGTGGAAAAGAAACCCGCGCCGGCAACAAAGAGCATTACGTTTTCCACGATCATTATGATCATCGGCCTGCTCCTTTCTAAAGGATCAGGCTTCCTGCGTACTGTAATTATCGGTCATGTCTTTTCAGAGAATTACCGAGATGCTTTTGTCGCCGCGTTTCTGATTCCGGACTTCGTTTTTGCTCTTCTGGTCGGCGGATCGATCCAGTCGGCCATCACACCGACGCTTTCAAAAGCTATCGAACAGAAGACCACGAAGAAAGCCTGGAAAGGTGTAAGCATCTTCATTACATGGATGAGCCTCTTTGTGCTCACGTTCGTAGTTATTTGCGAAGTATTCTCCAATTATCTGTATAAGGCATTCAATCAGGGCAAGAGTGAAGATGTTATCCGTCTTGCCGGAAATATGGCCAGAACACTGTATCCGCAGATCTTCTTTATGATGCTCGCGGCTCTTTGTATCGGTGTTCTTAACGCATATAAGAAGTTCGGATCTACAGCCTTTGGTCCGCCGATCTACAATGTATGCGTTCTTCTTGCTATCGGTCTCTTAGGTGCTTCAAATGAGGAAGCTCTCTATCTGACCGGTATCGGTGTTATGGCCGCTGCCATGATCTACTTTGTTTTCCAGCTCTATATGGGAAGAAGGGAAATGGTGCATTTCCGTCCAAGCCTGGATACAAAGAATCCTGAATTCAGAACACTTTTCAAGCTCGCGATCCCGATCCTGATCTCTGCATCGATCGTTCAGGTCAATATGCTGCTTCTTAATTCGTTTGCGACACGTTTTGGCGATGGACCGCTTTATGCTCTGAACAGTGCATCAACTCTCTGGCAGCTTCCGTATGGTATATTTGCCGTTGGTATCGGAAATGTTATGCTCCCGTCTCTGGCATCGCATTATGCGAATAAGAACTTCAAGGAATCCAGCCAGCTTCTTTCTACAAGTATTAAGAACGCGNNTGTTCCTGACGATCCCTTGTGCGGGTATCTTCCTGATCATGCCTCTTGATCTGGTAAAAACACTTCTCCAGTGGTCTTCGAATTTTACTGATAAGAATGCTGAAATGGCTGCACTTTTCCTTACCGGTTACTGTGCCGCGATCGTATTCCAGTCTGTCATCTTCATTCTGAACCAGGCGTTCTATGCGATCGGTCAAACCAGATTCCCGCTGTTTGCAGGTATCGTTTCCATGGTCGTCAACTTCGGAATGTGCTTCCTGCTTGTTAATCTCGGTTGTGGTGCGCTGTTCCTGACGATCTCCTATTCTGTATCCTGTCTGGTAAGAATGATCCTTCTTGCTCTTGTATATTCAAGAAACAAGAAACTGGCACCGAGAAGAATGAAGCTGTTCCTTTTAAAATCGGCGCTCTGTCTGGGAAGCCTCATGATCGGTCTTTATCTCTTAAATCTTCTTCCGTTCGATCCATCCAGAAAGCTCATGCAGTTTGCATGGTTTGGCGGACGTGCGGTCCTCGGATTCATGATCTACTTCATTATGGCGTTCGTACTCCGTATGGAAGAATTGCAGACAGCATATAACCGTTATATCCGCCGATTCTTCAAGAAAAAAGCGGCTTCGAATTGACATAACTGAGTAGAAGAGACGATAAGAACAACGATTAGAACATATTGTCGAAAAAATGTTCTGAAATGCTATTGACGTTATGATATTGTATTGTTAAGATAATGACGTAGGAACGAATGTTCGGTAAGGAGGAAATCATGGCGAAGAAAGATTCGAATAAGTCCACTCAGGATGTTTCCAAGAAAGTAGATAGTGAGAGAGCTAAGGCGTTAGACGCTGCTCTTATGCAGATAGAAAAACAGTTTGGTAAGGGCGCAGTCATGCGTCTGGGTGAACAGACAGGTATGGTCGTAGACGTTGTTCCGACCGGTGCTCTGACACTTGACCTGGCTCTTGGTGTTGGCGGACTTCCGAAGGGAAGAATCATTGAGATCTATGGACCTGAATCTTCCGGTAAGACAACTGTTGCACTTCATGTTGTTGCCGAGTCCCAGAAGCAGGGCGGTACAGCAGCTTTTATTGATGCTGAGCATGCTCTTGATCCTGTATATGCAGCCAAGATCGGTGTTAATATCGATGAACTGATCGTTTCACAGCCGGATACAGGTGAACAGGCACTCGAGATCACTGAAGCTCTTGTCAGAAGCGGCGCGGTTGACGTAGTTGTTATTGACTCTGTTGCTGCTCTCGTTCCGAAGGCTGAGATCGACGGTGAGATGGGTGATTCCCATGTAGGTCTTCAGGCCCGACTGATGTCCCAGGCGCTGCGTAAGCTTGCCGGTATCATTAGTAAGTCCAGCACAGTATGTATTTTCATTAACCAGCTTCGTGAGAAGGTTGGTGTCATGTTTGGTAATCCGGAAACTACACCGGGTGGCCGTGCTCTGAAATTCTATTCCTCCGTTCGTCTGGATGTCCGTCGTGTGGAATCCCTGCGTAATGGCGGCGAAGTAATCGGTAACCATACACGTGTTAAGGTCGTAAAGAATAAGGTTGCTCCGCCGTTCCGTGAAGCTGAGTTCGATATTATGTATGGTGAGGGCATCTCCAGAGAAGGCTGCATCATCGATCTTGCGGTAGATAAAGATATCATGGAGAAAAGCGGCTCCTGGTTCGCATATAACGGACAGAAGATCGGTCAGGGCAAGGATAATGCCAAGACATATCTTAAGGAGCATCCTGAGGTCAGAGATGAGATCGAAGATAAGATCAGAGCTCTTCTTGCCGGTAAGGAAGTCGCTGATGAGGCTGTTTCCGTTGACGCAGCCGAAGATGATGAGGAAGAGTTCCTCGGCATCGATATCTGATTCCTATGGATCACGATTTACAATATAGTGAAGCAAGAAATAAGGCGATCGCTCATATAGGCATCGCCGTTTCTTCTTCGGGAAAAATCAGGAATTTTCTATCCGAAAAAGGATATGATTCTGATGTCATCGAGGAAGTCATTGATCAGTTGATCGAGGATAAGTATGTCGATGATTACCGATATGCCAGAAAGATCCTGTGCTCACGTTCCGGTTCTAAGTCTGAGGGCCGTATCAAACTTGAATCCCGACTGGAAGATGCCGGAATTCCTTCAGAAGTCATTCGGGATGTCCTCTCTGATAAAGAGTTTTCTGATGAAACTACCATTTTGGATGTGATCGCAGACCGTTTCCCGCCGGAGAGTTTTTCATCGGATCCCAGAGAAGCAAAGAAGGAACTGGCGAAGGCAATTCGTTATCTCGAGAGCCGAGGATATTCGGCATCGCTGGCTCTGGCATCTTTCCGAAAAATCGTGGATGATGTAGAATAACCTGTATCAATTAACTTTGGCAGGTGTATATGAGTACGAATCATAAGATTTCCATAATCACTCTGGGATGTTCTAAGAATCTTGTCGATGCTGAGTGCATGACTGCGATCTTGAAAAATGACGGCTATGAGATGGTCGATGATATTTCTCAGGCAGAAGCAGTAATCATCAACACCTGCGGTTTTATTGAGAGCGCGAAGAAAGAGGCAATCGACACGATCCTCGATGTCGCCCGTCTTAAAGGTCCCAGAAAGAAGCTGAAGTATATTGTAGCTACCGGATGTCTTACCCAGCGTTACCCGGATGAGATCAAGAAAAGCCTTCCTGAAGTTGATGCTGTTCTTGGAACATCGCATTATCAGGATATCTCCGAGGTGATCGGTAAGCTGTTCAAGAAAGAAGCTTTCGGTTGGAAAGATTATATCGGTAAGCCAGGAAGCCTTGCTCATATGCAGCGTGAACGTACGGTTGCTACGAAAGCCTATGCATGGCTGAAGATCGCGGAGGGTTGCTCGAATGGATGCGCATTCTGTGCGATTCCGGGTATCCGCGGAAAGTATACATCGCGTCCGATGGAAGATATCCTGGAAGAAGCGAAAGTGCTTGCGGCTTCGGGTTATAAGGAGATCATCCTGGCGGCTCAGGATACCACCAGTTATGGTAAAGATCTTTATGGAAAGAAAGTCCTTCACGAACTTCTGAATAAGCTCTCCAAGATCAAAGGTATCGAAGCGATCCGTATAATGTATGCGTATATTGACGGGATCGATGATACGCTGATCGATGAGATGGCCAAGAATAAGAAAGTTCTTCATTATCTCGACATTCCCGTCCAGCACGGTGATGATGAGATCTTAAAGAAGATGAGAAGAAAGGACACCGTCGCGTCCATTACCAGGACTCTGGAAAGACTTCGTAAGAAGATCCCGGATATCGTGATCAGAAGTACGGTAATGGTCGGATTCCCGGGAGAGAAGAAGGAACACTTCGAAAACCTCCTGAAAAACTTGAAGATCTGGCGTTTTCAGTGTCTCGGATGCTTTATCTATTCGCCTGAAGAGAATACTCTCGGTTATAAGATGCATCCTCGTGTCAGATCTGATGTTTCCCAGCGCCGTTATGAAAAGGTCATGGAGCTCCAGCAGGAGATCTCCCTTTCCTATAATGAGGCGCGAGTAGGGAAGACATACAAAGTTACTATTGATTCTACTTCCCAAGATGGTATATTCTACTTGGGGCGCTCGTATGGAGAAGCACCGGAAGTAGATCCGCTGATCTATGTAGCTTCGACAAACCGTCCGCTCGAATGCGGAGACACTGTATCTGTTAAGATACTTGAGTGTACCCCATATGATCTGACAGGAGTTACTGAAGATGAATCTGCCGAATAAGCTTTCTTTAGCCAGAATTATACTGGTTCCTTTTATTCTTTTATTTATGCTTCCTATCCATATCGGTTCTTTCGCGCCGGAAGGATGGAACAACTTTGTATGTGAGAACGGAATGATCGTTGCCGCGATCCTTTTCGTAGTTGCGTCCCTGACCGACCTTCTTGATGGAAAGATCGCCAGAAAGTACAACCTGATCACCAACCTCGGAAAGTTCCTGGATTCTCTTGCAGATAAGATGCTGGTCATCTCCGTGCTGATCGCTTTTGTTGATCTGAACCGTATTTCTGCCGTATGGGTATGCATTATCGTAGTACGTGAGTTCGCGGTAACCGGTATGCGTATGCTGGCAAGCGCCAAGGGTGTAGTTCTTGCTGCGAAGATGATCGGTAAGATCAAGACGGTCACTCAGATGATCGCTATCTCCTACCTGATGTTCGAGACGATCCTGATCAAGATCTTCCACGCTGCAAATGATTCCTGGAGTGTTGTTGATATTACCGATAACGTCCAGCTGGTGGGCAATATTCTGCTGATCATCTGTGTCATTATGACCATTATTTCCGGTATGGATTACATCTTAAAAAATCTGGATTACTTCAAAGAAGATAAATAATGGTTTGATTTTCAAAATATTTACGTTTTTTATGTGTTTTGCGTATTGACAATTCGATATTCTTCGGATAAAAACATATATGAAGATTGCGTTTGACGTTTTGACAGGAGGTTTTAATATGTCATCTGATAATGTTTTTGAAAGCGTAAAGTCTATTCTTGTAGATCAGCTCAATATATCTGAAGATAGCGTACAGATGGATTCTCTCTTCGTAGATGATCTGAATGCAGATTCTCTCGATATGGTAGAACTCGTTATGGCTATGGAGCAGGAATTCAACATCTCCATTCCGGATGAAGAAGCAGAGCGTATCAAGACAGTTGGCGATGCTGTTGAGTTCATCAAGAGCAAGATGTAATCAGTCTTTCAGCTAAAAACGATGAGGACTGTCTCATTTCGGTGAGACAGTCCTTTCTTATTTTGTTATACTATTATAAGTAATTAACGGGAATGTGGTATGGAAAGAAAGTATTTACCTGAACATCAGAAGCTTGAGAAAAGGATCTCTTATACCTTTACGGATAAAGAGTTCCTGCTTCTTGCGCTTACCCATTCCACTTATGCCTACGAACATAGACAGACAGGCGTTGTTTCCAACCAGCGACTGGAGTTCCTCGGAGACGCGATCCTGGACTTTATCGTAGGCGAAGAGATGTATAAACGCAGATCCGACTGGAACGAAGGAAAACTATCCAAGACAAGAGCACTCGTGGTATGTGAGAAGACTCTTGCCAAAGAAGCGGAGAAACTTGGTGTCGGAGCGCTGCTTTTCCTGGGGAAAGGCGAAGAGGGCACAGGCGGAAGAGACAAGATATCGACGCTCGCCGACACGATGGAATCTCTCTTTGCGGCGATCTATCTGGATGGCGGATTTGATTCTGCCAAGAAGGTCGTGCTTTCCTGTCTGGAACCGTATATAGATCAGGCCTTAAAGGGCGAACTGATATTTGACTATAAGAGCCGTCTTCTGGAGAAAGCCCAGACCAAGCATGAGACGCATCAAGTGCTTTTCGATGTGGTAAATGAAGACGGACCCGTTCATGACCGTACATTTGAGGTGGCAGTGCTGATCGACGGACGGGAGATCGTCCGGGCGAAGGGCAGAAGCAAGAAACAGGCGGAGCAGGAAGCGTCGAGGCTGGCGCTTGATCTGTGGAAGACCTGACTTTTCGCGGAGCCCTTTGGTTGTGATATAATATACCTCTGATTTATAAGAAACGAGACGGTCCATGCATTTAAAAAAGCTTGAAATCCAAGGTTTTAAATCGTTCCCCGAGTATACTCTTATTGAGTTTGACAAGGGAATGACGGCTATCGTCGGCCCAAACGGCAGTGGTAAGAGTAATGTTACCGATGCGATCCGCTGGGTTCTTGGTGAGCAGAGTGTAAAGACACTGCGTGGATCGAAGATGGAAGACGTTATCTTTAACGGTACGCAGAGCCGCCGTGCGATGAACTTCGCTGAAGTCTCCATGACGATCGACAATTCTGACGGCAAACTTCCTATTGAGTACTATGAAGTCCAGATCACGAGAAGACTCTATCGTTCCGGTGAAAGTGAATACCAGATCAACCATGTAAACTGCCG
>DBYF01000142.1 GCA_002310155.1 Mageeibacillus sp. UBA1193
TCGCCACGGCTAACACCGCATAGATAAAAAAGATTCTATCTCTCTTTTTCCGTATTTTCTTCAGCTCTTTATCAAGCCATTCGTCCGGCTCTGTCGTACTGCAATTACTTGCTTCACTTACTTCAGTGGAAAAAGCCTGAATACCTTCCTCGATTGCGTCCAGTACGCTTTCATATTCTTCAGAATGCTTCTCATTTGCATCATTTTGAGGATACAGTTGCTTTTCCCCGACATCCAGGACATCTGCCAGCTTGGAAATGATCTCATCCGTAGGAGGGATCTCACCGCTTTCCCATCTTGCCACAGTATTGGGAGAAACATGCAGTTCGCGTGCGATTTGTTTTTTCGAAAGACCTCTTTCTAATCTATGTCGTCGTATAATCTCTCCTATAGTCTCCATTGCTGCTCCTTCATATACTTTTTGTAATACAAGCCTTACTTATATGTCAACAAAAATCGTTTGAGCAAAAATGTCAGATTCTGACATTTTTGCTCAAGGCCTGATATTACTTCATTTCCGGGGACTCTTCTCCTCGCCGTTATTCTCGGCAGCCCGCATGATCATGTCCTCCGCCATGCCCTTATAGAGCTGGCAGAAGCGGATGATATGCTCTTCAACGTTCGTCTCCATCTTCTGGTTGAGCCACTCGATCGCAAGACCGAAGCATTCACAACGATAGAAACGGAGGATGATCTCCGCATCGGACGGCGCGATCTTCACATCGCGGAAAAGTGTTTTTGCATAGGTAGTAACGACGTAGTCGCAGACCTTCCACAGGTACATCTCGAAGACATCGCGGCTGACGGAGTTATAGATATGCAGGATCGCACGGCGCTTCTGCTCACAGAAGGAGACTGCTACGCGGAGCGCGGTCTCGATCGAGTCGATCGTGTCGTACTTCGAAATGATGCTGTCGGCATCGTCCTTGATCATCTCCTCGACCAGGGACGGCAGATCCTGATAGTAGTAATAGAAAGAATTCCTGTTGATGCCGCACTTCTCGACGATCATCTTGACCGTGATAGAGGACATCGGAAGCTCCTCGAGAAGGTCCACAAATGTCTTCTTGATGGCATCTTTCATGAAACTCGGCATAAGCGTCATTGCTCCTTTCCGTCCCCTATTATACTCCATCCTGACACGCGTGGTATAATGAGCACATATTGAAGCTACCTACCCGACTGAATTTCGGATCTTTATCCGGGAGGAACGTGTATGAGTTTTAAGAATATAAATCTTGGAGATGCCAGACCGATTCCGGATTTCGAAGAAGACTCTGCGAAGGCAGCCTCCGGCGCAGCTTCGGATTATAAATTTCCTCTCAACAAAAATGCTGTTGCCGGCTTTATCCTGGCAGTCGTGTATGTTCTCACCGGACCTCTCGGCACATACTATCTTATCTATGACGGGCGCCGCAATGAAGCATTATTAGTCTTTTTAACTGTGACATCGTATATCAGCTTCCTCGGCGGCCTGATCCTCTCCTTCCGGGGAATGTCCGAGTGTAAACACCAGTGTTTCAAAGGAAGAGGATATGGAATCGCCGGATTTGCCACAACCCTGGTTACTCTCGGAATTGTAGTCAACATGCTTTTCGTCCTTTCGTTTTCGAACTCCATGAAGGGTAAGTATCACGGACCAACGGTTATGATCGGAAATCTCGAGGTCGTTCTGAACCGTGATGAAAGGACGGCAAAAAACGCCCTCGCTCAAAAATGGTACTGGGACGGAGATGTGAATAATCTCGTGATCGAAGTGCCGGACGAGTATTCCGACGGAATCGTTATCGACACGATCGGCCAGGCGGACACGGGACCCAGATCACGCACTTTTCAGATCAGCACTCGCAATGACATTAAGAACATAAAGAATGACCGTAATACGGTTGCTCCTGCAGGAACGGCCGTTCATGATGAGGATCTGGTCTTCACCATAGTCGTCGGAAAAAATGTGAAGTATGTCTATATCGAGGAACTGCCTACTTTTGTCCGCACAAACGATGACGGCAGTGCCACGAAATACTGGGTCCACATAAGATTCGAGGTTTCTCCAAAGAATAAGGAATTCTATTCTGAAGACGGAAAACTGTACGATGCCGGCACGCATCAATTGTCCTCCGGAATTGATAAATCCATGTATCCGGACTAAATGTCCTTCGGGAATGAGAGAAGATCGTAATCTATAAACATAAAAAACCGGCCCGATGCTTCCTTTGAAGAAACGGGCCGATCTTTTCTCAATCTCTTTTTCCTTAAGTAGTTTATACGTTCTCTACGGTTCCCAGGAATACCGGAAGTCCTGTGTCCCTGTCCACGATTGCATATGCATACGGACGGTCGCAGGTCACGTATCTGGCCGGGTCCGGCTCCGCTATGCACTTCTCGGTCATAACGACCGCGGTAGCTGCCGCTGCTTTAGTACCCTTGCGGTCTACCTCGATATATGTCTTATGAATGACATCCGAGATATACACATCCTTTTTCGTCATGTTTGAAAAATCTGCGTCCGTATCACTGAACGCATCCTTCATACCCATGTCGCTCAGGATCGCGGGCAGGTGGATATCATATTCGCTCTTAAACTCCGGCATGACAGTATATACTTCCATGGAGTCATCCTGACTGTTCCAGAACTCCCAGTATTCTTCCGGTGTCAGGTTAGCGATGAACTCGTTGATATCTACATTCTCATCTTCCGGAAGGATCGTCATAAACGTAAACTTCCCGTCATCGTAATCCTTAAGGAAACCTATGGCTTTACCATTGCTCAGGTATGTGGTCTCTTCACCGCTTAAGAACATGACCTTCTGCTCTTCGCCTTTCCCGTTACGGAAGGTGCCTTCATACACGCTGTCTTCCGCATAGGAAGTCTCCCACTTGCCGTCAAATGCGATGGCATTTACAAGGACCATCAGATCGTTATCTGTCAGCTTCTCGAGCAGATTATGGATCCTGTCCTCTGTCTGCTCTTCGACCCACTTGTTGATCGTCTCGACTGCGCCCTGTCCAAACTCCAGCGTGCCGACCTCAGCTCCGAAGTTCTCCCTTACGTACTTCAGGAAATCCTCATATACGCTGTCAGCTTTATTCTGGTTGATCCACACCGAGTTTGCGATCTTCAGGCTATCGTTCTTCAGCGAATTCATGTGATTCACCGCGAAACCAAATGCAGTCGGCTCGTCTACTCCCGGAACCATCGTATTCATCATCTGGCTCAGGGTATTTCCATTCGCACCCGCCGCAGTCATATTCATCGCGAAAAGCACTGAGTCGGGAGAGATCAGTACATTCTCTCCCTTCGCATCCTGTGCGCAGCGCTTCATCATTTCGAAGATAAACTTCGAGTATGCTCTGTTCAGTTCGTCCTGGGACTTGTTCTCTTTTCCGATCATTGCGGATGCCAGTTCGAAAACGGCTTCCTGTCCGTTCTCTCTCTTGATGGTTCCGGCTCCCGGAAGCTCAACAGATCCATGCTTATTGTTGTTTCCGAACGCGGATCTTCCCTGGCCGTTTTTCTTCGTGCATCCTGTGCCCATCGACAGAAGGATAGATGTAGTTAATAATCCGGTTACGATCTTTCTTGTTTTCATTTTCTATATCCTCACTTTTATCGAAATCTTTAGTAATTTTCTTTCACGTGCTTTGCAAAACCTGATCTGCATATTAGACGAAGCCTTTTTCCGATCTGTTGCAAAAAAACCGGATCTTGTTTCGCAGCCCGCTCGAACTCCCCTCTCGCTAGGCGGTTTGCGGTTGTGGTAAAATACCTGTGAATCCATGTTTGATTTAGGGGAGAATCCATGCATTACGATTGTCTGATCATCGATGACGAACAGGTACTGGCCGATAACACGTGCGAATACTTTAATATGTTCGATGTAAAAACGAAGGCCGTTTATAACAGTTCCGATGCACTCGCATTCTATGGAGAAAACGATGCTTCGCTGATCCTTCTGGACATCAACCTCGGAGACGGATCCGGATTCGACCTCTGTAAGAATTTGCGCCAGAACGTCTCCTCCCCGATCCTTTTCATCTCCGCGAGAAACACCGATGACGATAAGATCATCGCTCTTAATATCGGCGGCGACGACTACATCGAAAAGCCCTATTCGCTGGGTGTTCTTCTCGCCAAGGTCAAGGTCGTTCTCCGACGTTTCGGATCGATGGAAGAAAAAGAAACTTCCGACATCTTTGAAGATGGCGCACTCTCGATCGATAAGAAGAATAAGACCGTGTCTCTATCCGGCGAGGCTAAAAAACTGACCTCCATGGAGTTCGCTCTTCTTCTCTATCTCGTAGAGAACCCGAACCGTCTGATCACGAAGGCCGAGCTTTTCGATAACGTATGGAAAGACAAGTTCACCTCCGACGGCACGCTCAACGTGCATATCAGAAAGCTCAGAGAGGCCATCGAATCCGATCCGAAGAATCCTTCCCGCATCGTGACTGTCTGGAAGGAAGGCTATAAGTACGTCACAGGTGCCGGCAAATGAGAAAGGGAAAGAAGTTCTTCATTCTCCTGATTGTTCTGACCTTTCTGATCGAAGGCTCCGTCAGCCTTCTGTTTCTACAGAAATCCCGCGAGATCGAGCAGGATACCGTTGCCGTAAATGACGTCCTGAAAACGATCGAGGAGAACTTTGGAAATACGGAAAAGTACCCCAACGACATGTCCTATTCCGTGATCGGTACCGACGGCAAACTCCTCTTCTCTACCGACGAAGGCATCTCCACTTCCGTCAACGAAGCAGTAAGAAATAACGACACGATCCTGGACCTCACCGTCAACGGGAAGGCCGAGGGAAAAGTGCTTTTCAATAACGAAACACGCGACCGTATCCAGAAATGGCAGCAGGCGATCGCCGTAACTGTCCTTCTCAGTTCGATCGCGCAGGCAATTCTCCTCATCGGATATATGCTCTATCTTAGAAAGACCATCGTGAAGCCTTTCGATGAACTTTCCGGCTTTGCCAGCCGTGTTGCCGGCGGAGATCTCGACATCCCGCTTGAGATGGATAAGGGAAACACATTCGGAAGTTTCACCGAAGCATTTGACCTGATGCGCGCGGAGCTGAAGAAATCCCGTGCCGCGGAAAAAGCCGCCTATGACGCAAAAAAAGATATGGTCGCACAGCTGTCGCACGACATTAAGACACCGGTCGCATCCATCAAATCCGCGTCTGAATTCGGCTATGAACTTGCGAAAGACGAGAAAGTAAAAGAGCGCTTCAACCTCATCAACTTCAAGGCAGACGAGCTGACCGTCCTGGTCGATAACCTCTTCGTCGAGAGCGTCAAGGACGCATCGGAGATCAAGGTCAGTCCGCGTGAAAACGACTCGTCCACGGTACGTGAAGCGATCCTGCACGCCGACTTCCAGAACCGTGCGGGAGAATTTGAGATTCCCGAGTGCACGGTCTTTACCGATAAGCTCCGCCTCCAGCAGGCATTTGATAATGTATTTATTAACTCTTATAAGTATGCCGATACGGATATCAAGGTCGAAGCCCGGCTCGAGGGCGAATACCTGAAGGTCGCCGTTCGTGACTTCGGTCCCGGCGTAACCGATCAGGAAGTCGCGGTACTGAAAGAGAAATATAAGCGCGGAGCCAATAGCGAAGGCAAAGAAGGCGCCGGTATCGGATTATACCTGACATCCTACTTTCTAAAAGAGATGGATGG
>DBYF01000010.1:0-5013 GCA_002310155.1 Mageeibacillus sp. UBA1193
CGTTCATCTTTTTTTCCACTTTCATATAGCTCTTTCCCTGTAAGTAGAAATCTATACCAAAATGGTTACATATTATTTTTCAATTTGCAAAGAAAAACGGTGCACTTATGGTGCACCGAAACATAGAATTTGTCGATATTACAGTTAATTGTCAAGACTAAAAAACACAAGACATAAGGATACTATTTCAAGGTCATGAATCGAACAAAAAAAGAGGGCGTCTCAACACATTTTGAGGCTCCCATTCATTTCGTTACATATTCAATTATATAATCTGTCTCTTAAGCTCTCGGTGCTTCAGTCGGCTGAACAGTTTCTTCAGAATCAGAATGATCGAAAACATAAGATGTTACTACAGGAGTAGTTGTCTGTTTCGGCTCATTTCCGTGTTTCTCATCAAGATCCTTCATCAGTGCGCTTGTTCCTACGATGATCAGTGCTGTGATTGCTGCAGTTGCTGCGATAACTCCCCAAAATACTTTCATAATTTTCTCTCCTTAATCCTTATGGCGTTCATTCTTTCTCCGCCGCGTTTGTTCCTTTGTTGTGATTACAATGTACCATCCGGAAATACTAACCTCAATATTCAATGATGCCCTATTTTGTAGCCTTTGCGACATTTCGAAAGTGTCTGTAGGTTAAGCAACAGAATCGAAGGAAACTGTAAAAAACTTGAGAAAAAAAAAGAGACGGTCCATATAGACCGTCTCTTCTATTTACTGTATTCCAGTTGAAGCCTGGACGCGTGAACACGCTGTTCTCTCACCCCTTATATAATCCGGATATCTTTCCTGTAGCCAGGATATTGCCGGTGTTTCCATCCTTATCCGTATCCATAGCCTTGATGGCATCGCCTACTTCCGGGAAACCGTTTCTAAGACTGCCGGTCACTTTTTCAATAGGATTTTTGAGCGCGATTACGTAAACAACGTATTTGTGAGTACTTCCGCTCGGCGGATACGGTCCGACGTAATTCTTTCTTGGCGAATATCCTTTCGTAAGATTTGTCTCTGTGATATCGCCCTGTTTCCAGTGAAGGAAATTGTTGGCGCTGACATCGATCATATAGATCACATAGCATGAAGCCCCTTCTACCGGCTCCCAGGACAATTGCGGAGACAGACTCTTGTTATCTCCCGCATTAGATGTCTCATCGTCCCAGAAACCGTCATGCAGGCTGTCTGATGTCACTGTAAAAGCACTATACTGACCGATGTATTCATCATCACTATTGTCAGCAACAGCTTCTGTCGTCTCAGGAACGGTTGTCTCAGAGGACGTTGTCGCTGAAGTAGCGGCTTCTGTTTGCGTGGCAGTAGTCGTTTCCTTGCTTTTAGATCCGCATCCGGCAAAAGACAGCGCAAGCGACGCTCCGATAACAATAGCTGATAATCTCTTTTTCTTCATAAATACTCTCCTTTTTCGTGTTATTTATCTTTCATCATAGACTGTCTTTGTTCTGTTGTTGATCGCGGCGATCACCGTATCAAGATCCTTCTGCCCGAGAAGATACGCGGGGATCTCCTCTGAAATGATCATCATAACCGAATTATCAGGAAGGATGATCGAATTGATCTCTTCAAGAGACTGAAGAAAGATGTCAGGAAGCGTCGAACCGGGTTCTGTCGCGCCGGCCATGCGAAGCAGGTCCGCCAGAGGGAACAGCAGATATGAACTCGGGACATCGGCATAGTAACTGACAGTCTTCACACTAGCTTCTTTCTCCAATTCCACTTTGTACTCGACTGCGGCCCGGCTAACAGGAATAGCATTCCTTGTTTTTTTCTGGACATCTTCACTTAACATAATATCCAGAAGTTCAAAAGCGCCGTCTTTTACCTTTGTGCCTTCCGTGACCGAAAAGGAGGTAACGACCGAAGCTGAAAGACCTTCACCATTCGGAGAAGGAAGTCCTACGATACGGATATCATTCCGGTAGAAATTGTAATACGCAACATCCCCTACACTGTCGATCTTCTCGACAAAAGAGGCAATTGTTTCTACCGGCGGTGCTCCATAAGAATCACTCCAGAAATCATCCTTATCCGCAGGTGCGACAGAAACGCCTTCAGGAATAGTATTCTTGAAGAATCCGGCAAGTTCCCGGAATTCCTTACAGTCAAAGTCCACCCTTCCGTCCTTGATCCATTTAGCATAGTTCCTCTGGACACACAAGTTCATAAAGTGCATACGGCTTACACAAACGGTCACCGGTTCAATACCGTTAAACTGTCCACTCAGAACCGAAGCATATTCATCATATGTAAAGCCTGTCTTGCCCGCATCCATTTTCGAGCCATCCGTAATAATCGCCGAATACGTAAACGAGGTCGGGATAAAGTAGGTCTTCCCATCTATCTTAGCCGCTTCGATAAGATTCGAATAATAAGAAGAGGCATTATAACTGCTTCCTTCCAAATATGGAGTCAGATCCATAAGGTATTTGCTGTCGAGAAGATCGATCGACTGGGACGCACCGAGGATCACATCCGGTCCCGAACCGGAACGGATATCCGAAGCCAGACTGCCACTTACCATGGACATGGCATTGTACGTCTGACGATCTGTCTCATCGATCTCCTCCGTTGCGTCTCCCGTGGAAACATAATCATTCTGATCATAAAGTATCAGTTGTGCAATATAGTCAGGATTCGACTCATTAAACCTTCGTAAAGCCTCGCCTTCCGAATAAGAAAGCGAATCACTCAGACTTGCGACCGTAATCACTTTCTTTCCCTCATTCGGGTTTTTATCTGTCTTTTCGAGAGTATTAACAATCGCAACAAATTGGATATCCTGAGAAGTATCAGGAGGAACCATACTTCCAAGTACTACCTTACTCTCATCAAGATAGAGTATATTTGCGCTCTGACTCTCACTGCGGTTGATACCACAATTATCGAAGTTCAATTTACAGACTTCTTTTCCATCCACCGGACTATATTCATAGATTCCAGTCGCCTTCGTAAGATATCCGTGGCCATCCGCGGCAGTAGATATATTCTGGCTATCAGAGACCGGTTTTACATCTTTGAGCCTGGTCACCTGCCCCGTTTCAAGATCAAAAACCCCATACACCTGAGTCTGTCCGAATCCGCGGAACATGACCATACCGTTACCGGCGCCATAAAAGTCCCAGATCACTTTCAACTCATTCATTCCGAAGACCTTAGAGAGTTTTACTTCATAGAGAGCTTTCCCGTCCTTGGAAACGATCAGTCTGCTGTCGCCCTTATACATTTCCGAGTATTTAATTACTTCATACCCGTCAATCAGGCGGAGCTCCTCAAGAATATAACTGCTGCATTCTTCGATCGAACTTAAGTCGATTTGAACGTAAGAACCGATTGGAAGTCCTGTATCCAGATCGAATTCTCTGTAAAACAGATCTCTTGACATCGCTGCGGAATAATAGATTCGGGCGCCTTTTTCTCCATCTGAGAATCCCAGGGCATTGTATCCATAAAAATATTCATCATTGGTTATGATCTCATCGATATCGATCATACGAAGAAGATTACCCTCAAGATCAAAAACCCCCAATTGATTATCTAACCGATTGGTTACGATCATATACTGCATCAGGTATCTGTCCCGAATAAGGTACGGGCCGCCTCCCATTACCTGCGCATCATATGGCAAGTCGAGCTTCGGATCAAGTTCCACTCTTTTCGTAGTATACCAGGGATCCGTAGCAGAAACTGTCTTTACTGAAGCTGATTTCTTTTTACAGGAAGTTGCCGAAAGGCAGACAGACGTCAGCATAACCGTAGCCAACGTGAGGGATACGAGTCTCTTGAAAAAATGCATAATAACCTCTCAGTCTCACCCCAAAAGAATAATAACATAAAGAGGGCTCTAGCCGTTCACTCTCTCCAGAAATCGTTGATTCTGTCAGGCAAAGCATCGAAATCTTTTCCGAAGAGCGTAATGTCTTCCTCATCCATCATCTCGGGAACATTGAAGTAGTTTCCGCCTTCATCGATCCCATAAAACTCTCCGCCGCCATTCGATCCTATGATCACGCGGCCGGGAAGCACATGCGGTACTTCGTAATCGTTATTGATATCTTCCAGTTCTTCGAGAGGATAAAGGACAAACCAGGTCTCGCCGATATCGCCTTCTCCACCGTTATGCTCCATCATGAAATCGAGATAATCCTGTGGAAGGGAGACACCATTGATCTCGCTGATCTCTTCTCCTTCATAAGGTTCATTGAATTCGAACTCATTCCAGTTTCCCATAGGCTCCTCCTTTAACATGGTTTGAAGAATTCATCATTAGAGATGATCTCCTTAGCATCAGCAATCCATCCGAAATCGTTATCCAGCTTACTTCCTTCTGCAAAGTCTGTATTCCTAAGGAAGTCCTTTAGAAAATCCAGATCGCTACAGGAAATGGGATACAGATAGTAATCACGGATATTGAAATCAAGCGCATCGTCTTCATATTCAGCGTACATATCTTCGCTGTCTCCGAAATCGATGAACAGGTGTCCCTTCTCGGTTTTGAGTGTTAATCTTCCTTCACTGACAACACGGCAGTATACCGACCGGTCTTTCCACTGATCGATAATGTGCTTTTCTTCATCGCTTCTTGGCGATAACAGGATAATACTTCTCATAAACCACTCCACTCATCCCCTACATCTCACATTATACAATGATAGAAAGGGATTGTATTACCGGATTAGACAAATTCGATTTTATACTTATCTACCATAGCGATCGGATGGTAGGATCCTTTGGACTGTCGAAGTCCCGGAATGCCGAGATCTTCTTCACGGTTGATGTATTTTACTTCGGGAAAAGCACTTGCCGCGACGTATTTACACTGCGCGACATAAAGACCGTCGTAGTCTGTGTCTGCTTTCTCAAAATGAATATACGCAGTATCCGGTCGTCCGATGCTTCCGATGGAAAAAGCGACTACTTTCCCACCGATCCTGATCGCGCCGCCACGCATATCCAGTTTCTCCCAGTCACGGAAGATCCGCTCGATCATGAGATAGTC
>DBYF01000010.1:5046-12365 GCA_002310155.1 Mageeibacillus sp. UBA1193
ACCAGTTCCAGGCACTCCGGAAAGATCGAAGGTTCCAGCGGAAGATACTCATGATCAGGATATGTCTCAAGGAAATGCTTGAGGTGATTTCTTTTTTTCGCGTATTTCTTACCGGTAAGATTCCGAAGGGAATCAGCATCGTAAAGATAATCGGAAGAATCCCGATTGAAAACTACTCCCCGGTTCGGAAACGGAAGCGACTGGAATAAATCCTTATATGACTCACTGATCGAGATGATGCGGAACGGCCAGTTTCTTTCCTCAAAAACAGGACGCACCTTCTCAATGATCCGCACCAACTTCTTCTCATCAAGATTTCCCAGCGGCATCAGCATAAAAGGCTTGGTGTAACCTCCGCCGCCAGAGATCTGCACCAGGCAGTCTTCCAGGATCGTGTATTCTACGGCAAAAACACCATCCCATGCATATCTGCAGTGAAAGGTATGGTCCGTGATGCTCGTCTTCGCCAGATCATAATAATGCAGGTATTCCTCTCTGTTTTCGGGGGTGAGTGCTTTCCATGCGATATCTTCATCCGATGAGGTACCATACTTTTTCAGTTTCAGGACATCATAGTAGAGTGCGCCTACGGTTCCTGCCGGCGTGATCTCCGGCTGATCCGAGAACGAATCCGGCTCATCCAGATAACGGAAGAACGCGGAAACAAGACTGTTCCCGGCAAGCGTGGAGATATTGATACTTCCCATCGCGCGTGGATTGATCTCCAGAAGTTTAGGGATTCCGTTTTCATCTTCTTTAAAGCTTATGCAGAAGATCTGAGAAAGAGGAAGCACTTTCAGGATCTTCTCACATATGCCGAAAAGTCTCGGATCCTCCGAGGTCTCGGTACAGGCAGAAAGGCCATCGAACATGCCGAGGTTCTTTCTGATCGTGCAGGAAAGGATATGGCCTTTATCCGCGAGAATATCCACATCCCACTCCTGACCGGAAAGATATGGCATAACGAGCATGGGCTCGGTGAAATCGAGTTTTCCGGTCATCGATTCGAGGATAGAGACCGTCATGAGCCGGGATGACTTCCCTTCAAGGAAAGCCTTCTCATATTCGTCATCAGAAACGATCTTCAGAAAACCATCCTTATTCTCCCCACGGACAGGCTTCATGATACAGGCTGTACCCTCATCCGTGAAAGAACGGATAGCAGCGAGCAGTTCTTCTTTATTCCCGGCCACACGGTGCGGCGCGATATTGTCTGAAATGGATTCATCGGCCCCCATCCGGTCGAGAAGTAACGCCTTGTTATTGGCAATACGGATGAGGCTTTCTTCCGAAGTAACGACCGTCGCGCCGGTATGCTCCTTGATCGTATCCGCGATCGATGCAATGAATTCCAGACTCTTCGTTACGACCGGGAAAACAAGATCGACCTTTTCTTTCGTAATGATTTCTTCGAGGAACGGAACATACTCAGGGTCATCCCAGGATGGAGCAATATAAGACGCGTCGAGGAACTCACGATGTGCGGCATACTCGGAGAATACAAAGCCGACGATACGAACATCCCCGTAATCACGAAGTGCCCAGATCATTCCCGTAAACTCACCATCTGTCAGCAGTACAGTATGCATACGTTCCTCCTTTTCCAAAAACTATTTTATCATTCTGCATCTGTAAGAAATACCACGACGTTGCATTGTTTTATAACTATCATGCCGAGAAAAAGAAATCTCAACATCGGCCCGTCAAGATGGTATAATGATTCTTGAAATGTATATCATTTTTCTTAGGGGGTGGATTTCATATGAGTTTAGCGGAAAAGGTCTATAAAAATGGTGAAGAGATCATCAGAGAGGGCGACATCGGCAAGAGTTTCTTCCTGCTTACAGAGGGTAAAGCCGGCGTTTATACCAACTACGAGAAGAACAATCCTTTCCGTATCGCTGTGATCGATCCGGGCGAATACTTCGGCGAGATGGCAATCCTCGAGGCTTATCCGAGAAGTGCCAGTGTTATCGCTATTGGTAACGTACATTGTATTGAGATCCCTGCAGACGATATGACTCTTTTCTTTGAGGAGAATCCCGAGCAGATCCTGGAGCTCATCACTCACCTGTCCAACAGGATCCAGCTGATGACCGATGACTACAATGAATCCCAGAACCTCTTAAAGGAAGTTCGTGCTGCGGATACAAATAAGAAGAGTGATTCCTTCTTCTCTAAGATCAAGAAGCACATCAGCATCTATCAGTCCAACAAGAACTCTCTTACGGAACCGAGCGCGGATTCACTCCGTGCGGATATTGCCGATTCCGGCGAGACCGATACATTCCAGTCCGGTTCTGTCATCTTTAAAGAAGGCGAAGCAGGTGACTGCATGTACCTTCTTAAGAACGGAAGCGTAAGTCTTTACACGAACTACGGAACTGTCAATTCCCTTAAATCTGCAGAGCTTCAGGCAGTATCCGTATTCGGCGAATCCGGTCTGACAGGCGCGGAATCCAGAAGTGTTACAGCAATTGCTGATTCGGATAATACTAAGGTAGAGATCATTACTAAGGAAGACCTCGATGAGATCATCAAGGAATCTCCGGCAAAGGTCAACCTGATCCTCAGAAGCCTCTCCTACCGTCTGAGACGCCTGAATATCGATTTCCTTAAGAACTGCAAGGAGATCACGGATTCTTACGACAAATAAGTATTTCCGGGAAAGTGCTTTTCGCTCAGTTATCTGACGATCGCGAAGATGACATCCGCCACATAGACGGATACCATGATGATGCCCTGCGTGCGTGAGATCTTTCTAGACGTGCACGCGAAGATGTAGGTCATGATGCTTACACCGATGAGGATCACCAGATCGCATACAGAGGCCATATTGACCGCGACAGGACGGATCGTTGAGGAAACACCCAGGATAAAGAGCAGATTGAAGATATTCGATCCGATGACGTTTCCGATCGCAAGCTCAGTCTCTCCTTTTCTAGCGGCAACCAGAGAGGTTACCAGCTCAGGAAGGGATGTGCCGACAGCGACAACAGTCAAACCGATCAGCGTCTCCGTCATACCGGCCGCACGGGCAAGTTCCTTGGCACCGTAGACGACAGCCTGACCGCCCGCGATGACCATAACCATACCGATAAGTATCTGGAGAAGACACTTCCATGTAGGTGTCTTCTCTTCTTCTTTGTCTTCCGCACCCTGCTTCTTCGCAGAATAGATCAGAAGAATGATATACAGCACGAAAAGCACCAGCAGCACAATACTGATGAGCCTTGTGACTTTACCGACTTCCTGCTCCATCTGATAAGAAGAATAGTCTCCGCCGAAGATGAAGGATCCACAGGCGGCAAACAGAAGGCCGATAGCGATAACGATCGAGAATGGGAAATCCCTCTTCAGGGCGCTCTTATCGACAGGCAGCGGGAAAACGACAGCGCAAAGTCCCAGCACCACAAGAAGATTCATGATATTGGAGCCGATGACGTTACTTAACGCGATCTCATTGGATCCCTGCAGCGCAGCAGTAGTACTTACCGCAAGCTCCGGAGCACTGGTTCCAAGAGCCACAATTGTAAGACCAACGATCAATCCCGGCACATGAAAATTGCGCGCAAGTGAGGAGCTTCCGTTAACAAAAACGTCTGCGCCCTTGATCAGAAAAACAAATCCGCCTATGAGTAAAAGTATGTATACAAATATCACGTCTCTATCCCGTCGATTTTCCTAAAGTCGGTCTGTATCGTATCTATATATAAGAAGATTGTCAAGTCATGGTGCATCTTTGCCGTGGAATTTATCCATGCTTTTTACATATTCCAGTCGCTTTCGGTCCTTCGGAGAAAGTTTATCTTTCCACTTCTCCAGCCGCATTTCCACGTCTTTATACTCATGATTTGCCCAGCTGTTATTTGCCAGATATAGATCCTGGTGCATTTTCAGGGTTTCCGGATCAGGATTGTACCGGGCACTTATTTCGGGAAATGTTTCTTCAGAGATCGACTTGTTTGTGAAATCAAATCGTTCCAGAAGAGTCTTCAGAGACCCGGCAATAACGGAAAGACCTTTTTCCAGACCTTCACAGTCATGGAACTGATATCTGAACCTAAGCCCGTCAAGTCCGAGAAACTCAGCAATATGTTCGAGAGAAAACTCCTCACCGTCATACATAACATGGCTATAAATGCTGGATTCATAATGGCTGGTCACAATAACAATGTCCGTGACCTCTCCCTTATATGTATAAATCAGATCTTCCCTCGTACACTCCAGCTGATAGTGCTTTTCGCGAAGAAAACCGAAATTATCTTCAATTAAGGCGAATACCTCTTTACTTCTCTTCGGATCTACGTTAATCATCTGCAAGCATCTCCAAACTCTCTTTCGGAACAACAAAATGTGTCGTTCCGTCCTCAGCCTCGATCGAATCCGGCCTCTCGGTCGTGATCTCAACCCAATCTCCCATATCTTTCACGATCTCCACGCGGATGGACTTTTGAAGAGGCAGATCAGAATCTTTGACCTCCTCCAGGCCGACGACCGGAAGCTTCTCCACAAAGGTATGCTCTACACCTTCACTATCCGTAAGCACAGCCTTACACGATCCCGGATACCAGTCATGATCCAAAACCTCGACCACAGTGACTTTACAACAAACCCAAGCCATATCGGATCTCCTTTCCGAAGCGCCTAATACAACTCCATTATACAGATTTTTCATCTCCCGTGATAAAAAGCTTGAGGAGAATAGTCTAATGGGCAAATGGACAAGGAGAATACTATGAAGACGTTTAAGAATCACAATAAGCTGCTATCTATCATACTCGTGCTTAGTTTAGCGGCTGGAACAAGTGCATGTGTAAATCAAGAAAATGCTGCTTCAGATACGACTGATCAGACAATGATAAAAACAAGTGCTACTCCCGTTACAACTACTTCCAAATCAGAAACGACTGTAACAACAACGGAAGTATCAGTAACAGAAACAATTTCCGAACCGGAAGAAACAACTGAAATGGAATCTGCTCCAATGTCAACCCAGGCATCCACATCGGAAACCAGTCAAACCTCATCGGTTACTTCAGATTCTTCTTCTCCATCTGAAGTTGAAATGATAGCTCTTCCGGACGTCACCGGAATGTATTATATGGACGCCTTGGATGAAATGTATGCATTTTTTGAAGAGCACGGAATCGACGGAGTATGTCACTATTGCTGGGCAGATCACACAAGAGATGAAATGACATTCCGAGTTTTCGATCAGCAGCCGGCAGGCGGGACCATGATCGATCCGACACAGAAAGTAGAGGTATTACTTGGCGTATACGAAGGATTCGAACCGCCGACTTCGCAAACTTAAAACAACTCACATAAAGAAAATCAGGATTCAAGTGGAGGTATGGATATGGGTACTCATGATAAGAAAAGAACAGCAAAAAATAGCGGATGCTTCATGGCGCTGATCATGATCGTCTCTCTTCTCTGCAGCTGTGATCTTTACAGTGGAAACGAGAAAAAGATTGGAAAGTTTTCCTTACGGCTCAACGCGGCCGGAGATCAGGCCATGGTTGAGTCCTGGACATGGAGTGGAGATCTGAACGACACAGTGATCGAGGTTCCGGACAAATTCGAAGAGAAAACAACGATCAACGCCTTGGGAGGTGCTGTCGGTGCTAATGCTTCTCTTCAGATGTTTACGATCCTTCCTGACTCGGATGTTCAGTTCCGGAATGGCTCGGGTTACGATGAAGATCCGACGGTAAAAGATATAGTTTTCACACTGAAGCTCGGAAAGAGCATTCATGAGATCAATGTTGATTTTACCAAGAGCGCTTATGCACAGGTGTCTTCAAAAGACGGATCTACCGGTCTTTACAGGATCCTCATCCAAGTAGAATGCTCTGAAGAGAATCAGACATTCTACTCGAAAGACGGAAAGCTCTATAGAAGAGACGGAAATAGTCTTGTCTCTTCCATCCCGTACCCGGAAAGCAACGATTAGAACTCTCGGATCACCTTGATGGTCCCGATGATGTGCCGGTTGAACTCTTCCAGTTCTTCAGCCGGCACCCAGAGTTCCTGGTGATGTGAAGCACCAACTACCTGGACCTCATAGCGTTTCACGAACTCATCGTCAACGTCGAATTCCGTGACATAACCTTTATTATCGTCGTTATATCTCGCATTCCACTTCTCCGCGATCTCGGTCGCATATTCCACATTCAGGACAGGATAAAAGATCGGCTGTTCCGGAAGTCTCGGAGGAAACTCCTTATATCCACTCTCTTGGATCAGTTCCAGTTCTTTGGTACCAACAGGTCTGAATAACTTCATTTTCCATATCCCCTCTCTTTTCTGACGATATCTTTTGCCCTATCGATTTCTGCTGACGATGCTTCAGATGAATAGAAATGGAGCAGTTTCATAAAATACCTGCAGCCGCTTTCCGGATAGAAGTAATCATCGCTCAAGTAATCCGATGCATGACAGATCAGGATCAATGGTTCACTGACCGTAGTTTCAAAAGACAGTGTCGCCGCCTTCCTGAGCGCATCACCGAGCTCCAGCGTATCCAGAACGGAATTCGTCTCCTCATAATGGCTATTCAACGTCTCAACGATCTTCCTGATGATCGCTTCCTCTTCCCATTTTTCCGGACCATACTGGATACTCTGACTGAACACATGATTCGTGTCATCTATAGTTCTATTTGCCTCCTCAAGACGGAGCATCAGGTCATTCGACTTATTCTCCGGCCGCATATATAACTCCTCAAGAAAACTGACATACTCCTCACGCGGAATACGGCCGATCTTCCATAAAAGTGCTTTTAAATACAGATCTTCTTTCATCCTTCTTCACCTAACCCGAGCAATTCTTTATTCGCCTCGAAAAGCTCGATCAGTTCCTGCCCGTACACCACGATCTCATTGAGCCATGGATGGCCGTACAGTGCATATTTCCCGTCCTGATCCAGGAAGATGTGATAGTCTCCATCCGGAAAGAAACTCGGGAAATAAACGTTACAGTTTCTCTCGTCATCGTGATACTCTCTGATCAAACCGCTGTAACTTCGCGGATCAAACGAGAAACAGTCATGCTGCCAGTCCAGAGCTTTCAGGTCCGATACTCCTAACTGCACGAAGAAGGAATTCACTAAGGCTTCCTGTTCTTCATTCCATACAGTCGTTAACGGGAAAGATCTACAGGGCATCGGAATTTGTATCCACGGGTAAGGAGCTTTCTCGAAAGCCGGCGAAAACTGATACTCCTGACTGATCTTATCCCAGAGCATATCTTCCGTCGACTTATCCAGCAAAGAATAGCCACAATAGACCTTCAGAAGCTTGCCGGCGATACTT
>DBYF01000010.1:12448-38404 GCA_002310155.1 Mageeibacillus sp. UBA1193
GGTCTGATCTTTTCTGATCCGATCAGATCATCCAGATTCGTTTCGGAAAAGACCGTAAACACATCCACACTCAGCACTTCGAACAGAATGTATCTGAACTTTTCATCAGTCAGCGCATTCACAGGAGCCGCACAGTTACGTACCGTCCATATGAAGTTTTCATACCGTTTATCCATCGATATCTCGAACATACTTAACACCAGTTTATCCGCCTTACGGCTGTTGATTCACATATTCTTCCAGCATCTTCCTGTACTCGGGATCACTGCTTACATCTATGATCCGTGCCTTCTTCTTCGGTACTTTGACCGCCACACACTTGACATTGTTATGGCGGAGCTCATAGATCTTCGCTCCCTTCTCGAGCATGGAGTCGATCTCCTTCTTTTTCTTTTCGGTCATCTTCTCTACCTTCTCACGGAACTTCTTGAAGAATATATTGTTGGGAGCTTCTCCCTCACCGCATTCGATCCGAGATTCCATTTGAAGCATAGTGTACACGGAACTGATCGAACTTGAGTACTCGCTGATCTCAATCTTGAATGGATATACCGACTTCACAAGAAGCGAGTCCGGATTATACGTCTCGTGATTGATCCCGAGATACAGGCCGTTCGCGTAGTCGTTCTTAACATTTTCGGGAATCGGGCCGCTTCCGATCACGACAAATCCGCGTTTCTTAAAGTGGAACATGCTGCTCTCCGTATAGAAATACGGCAGTCCATTACGGAAATCCGCTTCCTTCAGATCTTCAATACGGATATCGTCAGGAGAATCAAACATGCCTTTAAACAAGCGGAAAACCGCCCATCTGTCGCACACTTCGGGAACGATTTGAGACACCTGTGAAACATCGGACATGATCTTCTGCACAACGACATATTTATCATTGCAGGCCTGGAACTCTTCTTCCGAAAGTTTGGCGTATCCTGCTTCTCGGTTATAGTGCTTTTCGAGCGTTTTAAGGCGGAAAGCGACATATTCACCGTCATTGAAGATATCCTCCATATGGAAGTCGAGCCTGATCTTCTTCGGCGCGCACTGCGGGGAAAGGATCTTCTCCCTGAACTTCTGTAGTTCTTTTCTACGAGCGTTCTCTTCGCGCGTTCCGGCTTCGATCCAGAGCTGCATGCCGAAATCACTATCGACCATCTGAACCGCACGGTCTCTGATCTCATCTGTCAGGATGCCCTTCTTCCACATGAAATCCGCGAGGGAATAATAGTAGTTGACCCACTCTTCCTCGTCCGTTTCATCGAACATAGTGCGGACATACTGGTCTATTTTCGAAACAGCTGTATCCACATCGAACTTATAGAACGCTGCCTTATACTCATCAATAAGGTCAAGCGCTGTGTCATTTCCGGTGATACTTGCACCCCACGTGCCCATAATCGTCCTCCGCTCCTTTTATTCTGCCATCTTCCCCTCAATGATTATATCATCTTTCATTATCGGGTATCAGTCTTCTTCCGGCAGGAATTCCAGGATCTCATCGTCATCTTCATCTGAGACTTCTTCGTCCACGGTGACGACTTTGCCGAGTGCTTCAAGCACGTTGTCGTATTCCTTGAGAAAAGCACTATGGTTCGACTTTACATAGTCTATATCGTCGTTTCCTGCGGCAGATTCAAGCTGCTGTGCAAGTTTACTTGGAACACCGGCTCCGATCATGGCAGACGAGCTCTTCAGCGAATGGATCAGGATACCATAGTTCTTCAGATCATTCTCCTCAAGGAAACGGTCAAGATCCTTTTTCTTCTCGTCAGCACCTTTCAGGTATTCGGCAAGAATCGTACGGTAGAACTCTTCGTCTCCTCCGCAATTTGCCTTACCCTTTTCAGTGTCGATACCGTCATCCTGAAGAGCCTTTAGTGCGAGATCTTCAGCGGGTCCGTCTCCCTTAACTTCATCGGCAGGTGCTTTTCCCTCATCGGAAGAAACAATTACTACCTTCTCCTCAGGAATATACTTCTTCAATGTTCTCTCGAGATACGTACTGTCGATCGGCTTGGTAAGATAGTCATCGAAGCCCTTCGACAAATAACGTTCCCGCGCGCCTACGACAGCATCCGCAGTAAGACAGATCACAGGTGTTCCGATATTCGGTCCGTCCTTCGCACTTTTGATCGCGTGAAGGGCTTCCTCACCGTCCATCTCCGGCATGCGCTGGTCCATAAGGATAACGTCATACTTATTCTTCGATGCCATCTCCACGGATTCTTTTCCGCCGGATGCCGTATCGATCTGCACCATCGTCTCTTTCAGGAATGCCGTTGCGACGACCAGATTCATCTTAGTATCGTCAACGATCAGGATCTTCGCCGTCGGTGCGCGGAAACTCTCGTGATACGCTTTCTTCTCACCCAGGCTCTTCTCGAACTTCTCCGTGAAATTGCCTACCGGCTCCTCAGAAAGCACTACCTGGGGAATACTGATCGTAAATGTGGATCCGACTCCGTAAGTACTTTCGACCTTAATATCTCCACCCATCATATCCAGAAGCATCTTCGTGATCGCAAGACCCAGGCCTGTACCTTCCTTGGTACTGTTCTTCTCCAGGTCAATTCGTTCGAATTTACCGAACAGCTTACTGATGTTCTCCTTACTGATTCCGATACCTGTGTCAGCCACCGCGACGATCAGATTCATGACCGGCTTCCCGTCTGAAGATACATCTTCACGTGTACCGCTGATCTTAAGCGAAACACTTCCTTCATCGGTATATTTGACCGCATTATTAAGAATGTTGGTAATGACCTGGCGCACACGGACCACATCTCCATACAAACGGTCAGGAAGCTTCTCATCGACTTCAGTTACGAAGGACAGATTCTTCTCCTTCGCCTTGAAGTAGATCATATTGCTGACATCGTTGATCAGAGAACTCAGCTGGTACTCGACCTTCACGATATTCATCTTTCCTTCCTCGATCTTCGTAAAGTCGAGGATATCGTTGATAATGGACAGGAGATTATTACCTGCGCTTCCGACGTTGCCGGAATAATGCTTGATCTTATCGAAAGACTCCCGATACTCTTCCGGATTTGCACCTGTAAGCTTTTCGGCTTTCGCGGTTTCTCTCATGATCATCTCATTCATGCCGAGAACAGCATTGATCGGGGTTCGTATCTCATGGCTGGTATTGGCAAGAAAGTCAGTCTTCGCTTCGCTGGCGCGTCTGGCTTCCTCCAGGGCCTTCTCCTGTTTGATCTTCGCCTTGACCGTCTCATACTGCGCAAGACCGCACATCACTACGTTTACGAAATACATCATAGGTAAGCGCGAATAATACGCTTCCGGGAACTGATATCCCATATCCCGAAGAGGAGTATTCACGTACACTAACATGATCAGAAAAAACACCAGATTGAAGTACAATCCGTATGACAGGTTAAAGAAAAAGAACACGACCGGAACCGCGAGGAAAAACAGGAAGATACTTGTACCACTCGTGCCTCCCGTATAAAGGAAGAAACAAAATGTGATCCAGTAGACGAAACACTGGATATTGATCGCCAGATGCATCAGCCATCTTCGCCGTTTCTTTCCGAATTTACAAATTGAGAAAAGCACTATGGCGATCGCCGTCATGAACGCACAGAAGAATGCATATCTTGCCACCAGAAGATCACCGCGGATGAGATTATCGACACACAGATAGATGCAGAACGGAACGACTACAGAATACAGGATGATACTCAGCGTCAGATTGACGGTGACGTAACGCTCATCTATGTGGAATCTTCTTTTGCCGCTCATGAGGCGCCTCCGAGTGCTCTGCGAAAGATATTAGTTCTTCCCGTCGATCAGTTCTTTTAACCGTGCAAGAAGTCTCTCGAGTTCTTCTTTTCTCTCTCCCGCATTCTTGGAATCCGAGATCCAGTTAAACTTCACCCATTCCGCAAAATCAGTACTGACATCATTATATAGCTGTCTTGCGAACTCAAGCATATTTACATCGGAGTATTCGTGTTTGATCTTTCCGGCACGGACGGAATCCCTGTCCTCTTCCCAGAGGATATGCGTATCCCAACCAACAATGCAAAGAAGTGTACCCGGTTCTGTTTCCCCGATCACACAGATCGGATTCTTGCTCTCCAGACCGTGAATAGCCTGTCTGATCCATTCGAAAGGAATATCATCCGTATAACTTAAAGAATACTCTCTCGTCTGATGCAGCTGGAACCTTGCCCATCCGTCACTATTCGGTATTGAAAGCATAAAATCACTCCTTCCTGCATCCCCTGACTAATATTATACCATTGAAAGGGACCATCTCATAATTCTGAGATGGTCCCTTCTATTTTCATTAACTGATTTGATTAACACTTCGATCCGAAGCACAGCGAATTATCAGACGTGCACAACGTTCGCATACTGTTTCATGACCTGCGAAGAACGGAGAATCAGAGCGATCTGCCAGACGGATACAGCAATCGCCGCGAAAGACAAAATAATCAAGCATACCATCGCAGCAATATTCAGTACAGGGAAGAAACAAGCTAATGTACAGATGACGATTCCGGCGTATACATACGTGAAGATTCTCTTAAAGCTCTCCCATGAAACCGCCATGTACGAAGCGACGTTGTCAAAACTGTTACTCATCGCTACCGCGAACTTCAGGATATAAAGTACGGAGAATACAGCGGCAAGGATCATGAACATGAAATTAGCCATTCCGGACGTAGAGTTAGCCACCGCATTACATGCACCGTAAATCGCGTAGTAACATCCGGCAGTTCTGAAATCAAGGTGCTGGTTTCCAAGGCTTAAAAGAATAAGACCATAAAGGATCGAAAGGGCCGCAGCTAGCACGGCAATCGTGATTCTGGCCACACCCACATTAAAAGGAATATCATAATCTTTCGAGACGAGATATGTAAGGAGCGTCAGCAATGCATTCAAAGCTACTCCGCCGATAAGAGCCAGGAACATCTGCATGTATTTCTTCGCGTAGATCGAACAGCGGGAGATCCTCTCATCATGCTCGAGCTGTGCTTCCATCTCCTTAAGACGGTCATATCGGATATCTCCGGCATCTTTACGTGCTCCATAAGCCGCTACGTCTTCTGACTGAACCGCATCCGGCTGGAACTGTGCAGGCTTAAAGCTTTCCTGTGAAATACCGTCCTGCTCATATTCATCCTGCGGGATATCATTCTGAGGGAACATCGACGGTGCCGCCCCCATCTGCGGCTGCGGTTCATCGAGCATCCTCATGATCGACGGAAGACCATCATTGGGATCCTTTTCCGGTTCTTTCTTTGTAAATGCACCATCCTGCTCCGCAAAAAACTGTGCAATTTCGTCTTCTTGATTATACATACCTTTACCTCTTTTTCCTATCGCCCACAAATCAGGCCTTCGCCATCCATATCCATTTCACTATATCGTAATCAGGAATTATTTACAAGGAGTCTATTTCGCTATATTTGGCGAAATAAAACTCCGCATGGGATCGAGCCCATGCGGAGTTTTTCTTTCATCTGTTCAGGCAGACCAGGATCAATGATTAGCCGCCATTTTCCGGAATGAACGGAAGACCATCATCACCGACTTCCGGATCACTGGTAACGATCACGTCTGCCACACCAAACTTTAAGATCTCAATTTCTAAAGCACGGTATTCTTCTTTCATATCGTTATTCCTCCCTAGCATTAACCTTGGTATGCATTAGCTGCTTCTGCGAACCGGTAAAGTGCTTTTACAATATCCTTCAATTGACTTGAATAAGTACTACCACCATTAAGCACAGTCTTGCAGTAATTCATCGGGCTGTACGTCACAGAGCCATCTCCGACTGTGATCGTGAAATCGTTCATCAGTTCATAGGATTTAATATCGATATCGATCTGCAGGAATCCTTTATTCTTCTTAGGAACGATCTCCTTATTGCCGAGTTTGAAAGTAACATCACTACCGCTCTTGTTCTTGAAGTACAGGGAGAGGATCGTACCGGACTTCAGATAGAGGTTTGCACCCTCAAATGTTACCTGATCCGGAAGACCAACTACAGAACAAGCATCATGCTCAATAACTACTGTACCAAGCGATCTTTCATTCGGAGCCAGATCCGCGTTAGCAAGTTTGTTCAGATTCGTACCGAAATAGTACTGTGCATACGTGCCATAGTTAAGCATTGCTTTTACAAGCGGGACTGCATTCGTATACTTCGGATCTGATCCATGATTCAGAACATAGTCGGCATAATCTTTTACACAGTATGTATATGTCGGTCCGTTTGTGTCACCAAAGCTAACCTGCGCTGTGATCGTCGAGGTCATTTCCTTCGCGGCAACCGGACACTTGAATACATAGTATGTTTTACCGGGGATCGTTGTAGTATCTACTGTCGCCAGTTCTCTATCCTCACCGGCTTTTTCATTGATATAAACCTTATGTGTTTTTGTCGTACTGCCGGAAGGGATACTGAACTCGATATAAGGATCTCCATTGGATACATCATCAGCTGAGAATTCTACATAGAAGTTAACACCGATCTCACCATCCAGGATAATGGAATAACCGGCAAGATGAGTACCGGAACCGGCCTGTGACATCCCACATGGACATGTACCGTCCAGACCGAAGGCGTGGTCTTCTACAACTTCATAGAGACAGTGGTTACAAGTCTTCTGATGTTTCGCATCACTGACAGGAGTATAAGAACTGCTGCTGTGATCGCATTTAGAAATGATTACCCAGTTATTCGCATTCTTATCGCCAGTTTCACGGCATGCGTTTACTCTTTCCTTGGCAGCTGCATATGTTCCCTTCTGGCTGACACGCATATAGTCGCCAAGATTGATTGTTCCTGTTGTTGTGTCAGTTCCACTACCAATTGCCGGAGCATGACAATCATATGCTGTTCCGTCTTCAGTCGCAGTACCATAACCACCTTTTGCAGTTACCGTTCCTCCATAGACAAGGACTTTACCTCTAAAGTTTCCGCCATTACCTGTACCTGCTCCGGAATAACTTGTTCCGATGCCGGCACCAAATCCATTACCTGTTGAATCAATGACACCACCATACACAGTTACAGATCCGGACATGTTTCCGCTGTCTTCATCCTCACCAAAGTGAGCGGCACCGATTCCGGCAGCGTTAGTTTTCGCGTTCGCATAGATCGTACCGCCGTATACGATCAGACTACCCGTGAAGTTTCCATCTACACTCGAGCCAATACCGGGAGCACCAGAAGAATTAGCAGAAGCATTTTCTCCACCAGTAGCAGAAACAGTTCCGCCATAGATGGTGATCGTTCCTGCCATGTCCGCGCCTTTACCGCTGCCGATACCTGCGCACTGGTAGTAGCCTGTTCCACTAACATAACCACCGAAAATATTGATCGAACCACAACTCTCACCGGATTTTCCGCCAATGCCGGCACTGTTATCGCTGCCTTTACCATTGAGTGTGCCTTGATTATTCTTCTGGCCATAAACGTTAAGTGTCGCATTCTCAGGGACATTTAAGCCATTGTCACATCTTAATACGCCGCCGTCATCGCACAAAAGGATATTTACTTCCCCATGACAAACAACGCTGTTTGAGAAGGTTTTTAGTTTTGTCACTACATACCAGTTTCCATCAGTAAGTTCAGGAGAAGAATTACTTACCTTATCTATCATTATATATTCCGTAAGGTTTTTTGTTTCAGAAACCACTTTTCCCTGTGTCTCGTCCCACGAAAGAGCTTCGTACTCGAAATATGGGTAGACTTCACCACTACTGAGTCTTAATTTCGCACCGGAATCCAAAGTAAAAAGATTAGCCGGATTTGAACCACTGCCCGATGTACCATACCCGGATGTAAATGGAATTTGCATTCCTTCATCAGCATAGGAAATACGTACATTTGATCCTGCTTCCAGTTTTCCTGAAAGGCTGATCTTTCTTCCTGATGTCAGGTATACATTCGAGCTTCCGGTATTATTCAAAACACCGACAGATCCTTTCATCAGGAGTTTAGCATCGTCACAAACATAGATACCGGCACCATTATCGTCAGAAGCAGACATCGATGCATTGTACATGACACCAACGCTTCCTTCGATAGAGACCGTTCCTGATTCTCCGGCGCAGATTCCACCGCCATGACCACTAAAATAATTAGACGAGATCATACTGTTGCCCTTGATCGTGACGTAACCAGTGTCACCTCCGACATAGACGCCGCCGCCATTACCTTGTGCGTAACAACCTGTAATAGTGACACTATCAAGGACTAATGTACCGTAAACACAACAGCCTGCACCATTTCCGCTGTCATTGGAAGTTTTCGCTCGGCCGCCACCGGTAAGAGTACCGTTCTTCACGGTAAGACTGCCGCCTTCAGCAACTTCAATAATGCTGCCCTCTTCAACTATTGCGGACAATGGTCGACGGAGAGTATACCCACCAAGATCAATCGTCGCAGTTACACCGCTTGGTACATAGATCATTCCGCCGGTTTCTACGTTATCCTTCAGAGTATAAGTATCACTTGAGAGTACATACTTTCCATCTGTCAGGTCGCCAAACAATTCCGCAGTATCTCCAGCCGCTCTTAACGAACTTTTGTAGGCGCTACTGACTTCTCCTGCGAACACTGACGCAGACGTACTTCCCAGGAGCATAGCCAAAGATACCGTTGTTGCAAGGATTCTTTTTAGCTTCATACTAAGGCCTCCCCATTTTTGTGCATACTGAAGCAGAGTGCCGCTCCAGACTGCACTTCTCGATGATAGATTATCAATTGTATTCTATCTTCTCCGTGTGTCAGCCTCTTTACGTGCTAATTGACGTTTCTCGACAAAATATTAAAATTACATTTCACTTGACCACTTTGACAATATCTTTATAAAGTCCAGTTTCCGGCAGAATGATAAACTTTCCGGATGAATCCACATACAGATAGCGGCAAAGGGAGAAGATCATCATAGTACCGTTATCCGGGCCATATTCTTCTACGTTATATCTCATGCCATCACTGCCGCCCCAGAGATTCCGCTTATAACAGTCCTGGGCAAATCTGTCGTACTGATCGTACCAGAGCTGGAATTCATCATACTTGACGATCTCATACGTCACGCCGTTGAATTCGCCCATCACGCTCTTTCCTGTGCCGACGTCATAGACTTTATCAAGATGTGATGCTGCAAATTCAATAAGTTCAGCGGTTGTAGACTTCGGCGGATCAGTCTTTAATTCATAGACACGGTTCGGTTCGAGGTCAAGATAATTAAACACGTAATCGTTGATTGCTCTTTGAAGATCCATCCCATATCCGTTTTCCGGATCATACATCGTAAAGTAAGTAAGCGGCATATCCCTTACTACATCCTCAAGAGTCAGTCCTTTCGGGAGTACACTTTCATCCAGATTCCATCCATGTTCACGAACGAAGTCCGCATCGACCTTGCTGATCGTAGTACTTCCTCCCGCTTTGGTGTACCCGTTCGCAGTCTTATTGAGAAGCTCAATGATCGTTCCCCAGTTATCCGGGAAAGCATCGTAGCCGCTCTTCTCCAGGATCTTTTCTTCACCATCTTCAAAGAATTTAATACGGATAATATACGCGAGTTCACCATCTGTACTTGCAGCATCAGGAAGTGCTTTTACCGCGGAGATGAGCTCCTTGTGTTCAGGACTTCTCAGACCGGACTTCCATTTCTCACCCAGGCTGGATTCGTCCATCACAAACGAATTGTCCCAATCTGTGCAGCTGATAAAGTAGAGATACGTGATACGGTCCACACGTGTTCCGGCCAGGTTATCCACCTTAGGAGTTCCTGCTCTTGGATAGCCACATCCTGCCAAAAACACAAAAACGCATGCCATTACCGCACACAAGAAACGACGTCCGATCTTCATACCCCTTACCTCCCGGGGAAACCCCTTACAAAAGCGCTTTTCTGAAGAAATACTTACTCAGTTTCGGATCCTTGTTCTCACGGACAAATTCGAGCTCGAACCCGAGTTTCTTATAAAACTCCGGCGCCTGGAACCCGAAAGTCGTCAACGTGATGATCTTGTATCCTTTTCCCTTATAGTTTTCTTCTACATATTTGACGAGGCGGCTGCCTAGTCCGTTGCGTCTTATAGATTCGTCGATAATGAGATCCCCAATATGGATTTCATCGTAGTATGCACGTCCGGTGATCACTCCGGCTAGTTTTCCGTCTTCTTCAGCGACATAAATGAAATCCTCAAAATTCAGGTCTACTCCGTTTTTGATCGCATACTGCGAAAACTGCACATCAGTAAAAACACTAATTTCTTCGGTTAATTCATCTGCTTTTCTAATCGTTATCTCTGCCATAATAATCACCTCGCTATTCACATTTTAGCAAACAGCGAGGTGTATCTCAAAGTTCTTCAGAGTCTTTATACTACAGCTCTAAAAGCACTGGCCGGCAGGGAGCTCCATCCGCGCCGCCCAGGTTGATCGGTGCGGCATTGAGGAGATATTTTCCAACCGAAACTTCAGAAAGACGAATGCCCTCGAGAAGAACGATCTCCGCTCCCAGCATGATGAGGTGTACTTCCATCGGGGTCTCAAGAGGACCCACCGTCTGGGATTCATTTCCATAAAGAAGGATACCTGCATCAGCAAACACTTTCGCCGCTTCTGCGGTCATCGTGGAATCCCCTTTTACAATGATTCTCTTAGCGGCTTCCGGATCACAGGCGTTTGCCTCCGAGAGTATACGCTTTGCGTCTTCTTTCGTCACATCGCCTTCGTGTTCAGCGACATACGCATATCCCACGAATCTCTCCATATCGACCTGGTCGATCGTCTTTCCGTCATTGATAAAGTGATAAGGCGCATCAACGTGAGTGCCGTTATGTGCGCACATATGAAGTGCCGTCAGATTACAGACAGCGCCATCGCTGATGCTGAGCTTTATTTCTCTTTCCGGACTCGGATCTCCGGGATACACCGCGCATCCGAACACTTCCTGAGCAATATCGTAGATCTTCATAGTCATTCTCCTGCAAACCAGATTGATGCTCTGTCTCTATTATGCCCTACTTATACGTAATAAACGTAGTTCTCTTTTCTTTCGGCCGCATCCTTAAGAGGTTCTGCATGGTGGTGATATACGTTTTCTTCATGCAATTCCTCCCAGCTTTCAAGTCTAGTCTAACATCTGACCTTCCCAAAAGCATGTAAGAGAATTGACTATTAGTGTACGTATTTTGACTTCTTTATGAGTTTTCTGCTATCTGTTGATATTTTCGCCCAGATGAAGATCCGTGTCCTTAACGAATTCTGCATCCTTGATCTGCTCATAATCGCCGTTTCTGACCGTAATGTATTTCAATGTCCTGTCCGCATATTCCTCTGCCTTAATGACAGTAAAATTGTCCAGATACACATTTTCCGTCACACGCAGCGGGCGCGGATAGTTCGCGGGATCAGAAATCCAATCATCATTTACAACAGCACCGCCTGTATTGGAGAGAATGCTGGAATAGATATTTACTCCACGCTGGTCATAGAAACAGTCAGCCGGTCCGTTATCGATTGAGCCATCGTCTTTGTAACGATGAACGATATTACTGGCATCGATCGTGAGTCCGTCAATGTAGATATTTGTAGGAAGACTGCAGTAGTAGGTTACTTCTGTACCATCCGCTTTCACTTCCGTGAACGGTTCATAGAGGTATTCGTTTTTCGGATTATATATCGCCTGGATCAGATCACAGGTATAATTCGTTCCGATATCCCACGTGCAGTTTTTTATATAAATATCTCCATACCAGGCACTTCCGAAATCGTTCCTCAGCGTAATAAAGTTCTGCGCCTTGAGGACAGTAACATTTTCCAGATACATCGTTCCGAAACCAACCGCCGCGACACTCTTAAATCCGAGTGTGGAATCCTTGACCGTAAGATTGTAAGTACCCTTATGCGCATCAATTCGGTTGAGTGCGCTATGGTTGATAACAGAGATCTCCTTACAGAAGTTTGTACCTGTAGTGCCCCATCTCGTAGTATCAAGTATACCTGTCGAATCGCCGGGGCCGGACGGATCATCTTCATCCGGTGCACAGACACAATTGTCAATGACAAGATTTGCCGCATATTCCGCATAGTAATCGTATGGCGAAGATGTGGCTACATCATTACCGTAAACAAAAGCACAGAGGTGGTTGGAGAAAGTACAGCTTCTTAATGTAACATTCGTACAATGATCGATCCGGAAGAATCCCTGGATCGGAGCTCCCAGCTTCGGACGTTTCACTCCATCCTTCGTGATGGACTCTTTAAAAGTCTCTTTCTCACCCTTCATGTAATGCTTCGTTCCCTGCATAAGAACATTAGAACGCTTAATACTGATGCCTCTGTTAATATATTGCTTAGAGTACAGCGTGTTGACATATGTATTAAATGTACCGCCTTTTATCGTAAGGAGATCATCATCGATCGGATACCCTTCGATCATGTTGATGTTATACCAGTCCCACTGAAGTTTCGTCGTCGGGTCGATTGAACCATCCTGGTTGACAACAACTATCTCTTGCTGATATTTTCCCTTTTGATCCGAAGCGGATTCAGAACCAAATCGTCCCCATCTTCTTTTGGCATAGGTCTCAAGGACAAAAAGCATACGGGTCGGGAACTCCTCACCCGGACGCATATCCAGCTGTGTGGTTTCACTCGTGAAGGACGTGTTTTTAAAGTCCAGTTGTCTTGCAGCACTCGGGAAACTGGATGAGATACCTTTATGATACTCAGGATACTGCTCGAGCCTCGGATCCAGTCCAAGATAGATATCGAATCCGTTATTCATATATTTCGTATACGACGCTTTGCTCGGAGCAACAGTAAAGAGGAAGCACAAACCTTCAGAACTGTGGTCGCCGGCATCCAGAGTCATCAGGTCATCATGGATCTCGAAAGTCGCGTCGTTCCAATCCGTATCTGTCATAATGAGCGCACCCTTCGGATTACTCGGATCCATGTGATTGATCACATATTTTGCACCCGGATCTGCCTTGACCGGAAGATTATGCTCGTTGGCATATGCATGCGCGCGGACAAGAGACATATAGTCATCCGGATCATCGGCTTCTTTAAACATCGAGTAGGTAACGTATGTAGTCGGACCTTCGGATCCTCCGTTCTTACATTTAAAGTATTCAAGCGCGGAATCGCCATACGTAATCAAATACTTGACCAGTTCTTTCATGGTCTGGGAGTATGTGCTTCCGGAGAGTATTTCCTGTGCATAAGTCTCATAGCTGTATGTCAGTGTCGGACTGATCGTATTTTCTCCATCCATGAATACTACATGGATAGGTGTTCTGAAATACAGTGCGGAGATATCCGAAAAAGCTATGCGGTATTCATCTTCGACTTTCTTGAAGTCCTTCGAAGAAACTCTGCTCGTCAGCGTATTTCCATTGCATCCTGTATAGTAAACTTCAGCGTAAACGTTACTTCCCGGAGCAGATGTCATCGACACATAAGTAACAAAATCCGTTGTGTTTTTGAAAACCAAAGATGCGCCGGTAAACTTTACAGAGGTATTCGGATACGCGTCCAGAGCCAATGTTGAATTCATTTCCGTGACGAGCGGGGATGCCATATTTTTCTGTGCTGCGGTCAATTCGGAGTTTGCAAGCGAACCGGTGTTTTTTCCAAAATGAAGCTGAGCAGCTGCACCGTAGTTCAGCATGTCTACAACAAGCGTACAAAGAAGCTGATCCGATTCGACAGTACTTCCCGCTTTCAGTTCAAGTATCTTTTTTGCGTACTGCTTTACACTGAAAGTTTTCTCTTCACTTACATAGGACAGGTTTCCGCTATCCGCACGGAGTGTGCACTTCAGAGTATTGCCCATCTCCGAAGCGGCAATTCCCTTAAAAACAAAACGGTACTCACCTGTCTTGTCATCGTAGGTATAATCAGTGATCACACGATCTTCCCATGTGAAGTCACCGGAACTCCCCGAGAACCGCTGAAACGATGTACAAAGACGTACATTGGTGAAGTTACCCGGTGTATTGATCTTGCAGTAGTACACAAGATTCAGGTCATTCTGAAAAGCAACAGACGCGAAGAAATCGACGTCCATCTGCTGATCAGCCGCATAAACAGAAGTTGCCGGAAAGATACTTAAAACAATGGTGAAAGCCAAAAGCAGACCAAAGAATTTACGTCGCCAAGAAGATACCGCGTTCACGTGAGAACACCCCCATAAGATAAAGTCTGCGTGTTCACCCCCTAAACACGAACTAATATCCTCTTACGCGGGAATATAGCATGACGTTCACAATTTAGCAATATCTATTTTCGATTTTATTCATTATTTCGTCACATTTCACGGAAACGAGAGATCTCTTTTGCGCAGAATCAACAAACGCTCCACATTATTCCTTAGGGAAAAGCACTCTTGCCCGTTCAGAAAGTGATGCGGTATGTACAATCGATCGGGATCGTCTCCCCGTCGCAAAATACGAGCTGTCTGTGATATGTATCGATCGTGCGAAGATGTCCCTGCTTCTCAGAATACCGTCCACCGGACTTTCTCTCATCCGGGATAAAGTAGAGCACACAAACACGCGGGTGTGTCTTCGGTTCTCTGGCAAAAGCCTCCGTCAGGCGGGAAAGCGCATCATTAAGATCCCTCGTCTCCTCCTCGGAGATCTCTCTTCTCCTGTCAGTCAGTCTCTCCGTCTCCGCCACAGTATCATCGTATCCGACGAGCGCGGCGAATGGTGAGAACTGCGCTGCCCGGTCATGAATGGACATCGGCGGCAGATCCGGATACTGCGGTCTGCTTAAGTGAATAATATCATCGTATCTGCTCATGCCTTATGCCCGCCTATCTGACTGTTTCTCTCGATCGCCGTTCCGCCGGAACTAAGGTTCTTCACCTTCACGACCGCATTCTTCCCGTACTTCTTCTTTATCTCCAGCATAGCTTCCTGAAGAGCATGTTCTTTATCCGAAGTCTCTTCCCTTTTCTCATCCACCTGAGCCTCTGCCAGGTCAAAGATGCTCATCTGCCGGTACTGTCTGTTCTCAGGGACCTTTCCCTCAGGAAACACGTTACAGGCAGCGATAGCGATCCTTCTGGAAAACAGTCGCTTATCGATGATCTCATCGAAGAGCTCCATCGTCGCCTCCGTGATGCACTTCGTCGATGATGTATGCTTCTTCAGATTCTTCGTCCCATGCGCGTGCTTCGGTACAAGCCGTCCGTAATAGTCCATCTTGACCTCGCCCTGATAGTTGTCTACACGGTCTAGAGAGGTGCGGTCATATCCGATCGAAAGTACGATCTGGTCTGTCACAAGCCCCTTCTCAACAAGATCCATGGACATCACATCCGCCATCTCCCACACGATCAGTTTCGTCGTCTCATAATCTGTAGGCTCCTTTAAGACCTGCCCGGTCGAAATACTGTTATTCTTCGGAGTGTAGGACTTAACGTCCGCGATCGTCGTCGGTTCGATGCCCCAGGCATGGTCGATCAGAAGCTCCGCATTCTTCCCGAAGGTCTGGTAAAGAAGACCGATCGTCTTCCTGTCCAGAGAACACCTGGCTATATCTCCCATCGTTCGCATACCGAGCTTCTCGAGCCGGGCAGCAATACCACGGCCGACACGCCAGAAATCTGTAAGCGGCCGGTGATCCCAGAGCGATCTCCTGTACTTCATCTCATCCAGTTCCGCGATACGGACACCATCCTTATCTGCCGGAATGTGCTTCGCCTCGATATCCATAGCCACCTTACAAAGATACATGTTCGTACCGATGCCGGCGGTCGCCGTGATCCCGGTCGACTTCAGCACATCCTGGATCAGCATACGCGCAAAATCATGCGCCTCCACTTCGTAAGTTTTCAGGTATCCCGTCGCATCGATAAAGACTTCATCAACTGAATAGGCGAAGATATCTTCCGGAGCTACATACTTCAGGTACGTCTCATAGATCTTCGCACTGACCTGCATATACTTCGCCATCTGAGGAGACGCGATGATGAAGTCAACCGCAAGCGATGGGTTCGTATTGAGCTCAGTACCAAAAGTGCTTTTACCTGTGAGAGATCCTCCGGGAGCACGGCATTTCCTCTCCTGATTGACCTGTTCCACCTTCTGGATCACTTCAAAGAGACGGGCGCGACCCGGAATCCCATAGCTCTTCAGTGACGGGGAAACCGCAAGACAGATCGTCTTCTCGGTACGGGTAGGATCAGCCACTACAAGATTCGTATTCAGGGGGTCAAGGCCTCTCTGGACGCACTCAACGCTGGCATAGAAGGACTTCAGATCAATCGCGATATAGCTTCTCTGCATCGTATTTCCCCCCTTCCTGCAATAACCGAACATATTTTCCTTTATTATATCACGCCTCTTGAAAAGCACAAGCGGTATCTGAAAACGAACAGATACCGCTTGCCATGGTTGACTATGCTTTATATCAAATTCGGGCTTTATCCCCTCACGCTTCTCCTGAGTTATCCATATCCCCCAGAATAGTAGTAAGCGCTGTGTATTCGCGATAATACATGCCTCTTCTCATCTCATCCGTCTCCGCGTAGTCCTGATGATGCGAAAACGCTTCCATGACCTCGGAAAGCGGTTCCCATCGGCACTCCATGCCGACTTCCTCTTCCTGCTTGGTCAGATGTACTTCCGCTTCACCCACGACTTCGCCCAGAAAGAAAAGACTGATGAATTTCCAGTCTTCGTAAAACTCGTTGATCTGAAGAAGGCAGGAAGAAGGCTTTATCACATATCCGGTCTCTTCTATGATCTCCCGTACCACACATTCGTCCGTGGTCTCTCCTTCTTCCAGTCCGCCTCCCGGGATCATGTACTGACCGTCATTCTTCGTCTCATATGTCACAAGGATCTTACCGTCCCTGATGATGATCGCGCGACAGGCAGTACGTTCTTTCTTCCAGTGTCCGAAATAATTCTTTCCAACAATATCGATCGTTTTCATGGAGCACCTCCGGATAAGCAGGGATATTTATTCATTTTACACGATTTCCGTGCAAAACAAACACCCCTTCGGTAAAGCGTAAGGGGGTGCTTATGATGAATAGATACCGAAAGAGTGTTTGCAATATTCATACAAGGTGTTACACTTGTAAACACAAGGACATTTTATCAGAACAGGAGGAGTTCGGCGATATGCCCGCGAAGAAAAAAGACATTAACAATGAAAATGTAAACACCGTAAGCTCACATGGGGATACCGTATTCCGTAATGATAAAAACCGTCAGATCAATCAGGTCACCCGTGAGAGCCTGAGTATTGCTCTTATCTATCTGATGAACGAAAAGCCCTTCGACAAGATTTCCATAACTGAGCTTGTCCAGAAAGCCGGCGTATCACGAACTGCATTCTATAGAAATTATGCCGGCAAAGAAGATCTTCTCCGCGAGATCGGGAATTCTCTCATTGCGAGGATCGAAGAACTGAATCTGCAGCTGCGCGATTCCAGATCCATGTACGATTGGTGTCTCGAACTCTTAAAGACGATTAAAGAGCATAAGGAATCCTATTCTCTCTTTTCCAATGCCGGTCTTTCTGCGAAAATGCTGTTTGACCAAAGATCGTTCGTTGATGTTGTTTATCCGATATCCGATCGGAAAGAAAGATATCTCCGTATCGCAAGCGAAGCCGCTATGGCCAGCGTGATCAATACATGGTATGAAGAAGGCATGAAAGAATCCCCAGAGGAAATGGCTGAACTATGTGCCCGTATGCTCGACGAAGAATACATCATTCGCCCTACCGGCGCTTTCAGATCAACGACATGAATTCTCTCAAGAGTACTTTCCGGGACTGACGATCGTCTGAATCAGTGAAATAACATCCATCAGGATAAGGCCGGCACACACGAAGAAGCCCATGATAACGAAAATGGCTTTACCCGGTAATGGTTTCGCTTTAAGAACTCCACGGCAGCAGATCACCGCAAGGATCAGGAAAATGACTCCCAGTGTGAAAGCACCATAGTAAAGGTATAAAAACGGATCTGACGTGTCAGGATAATCCAGGTTTACCGGGATGAGTGCTTTTACCGATGAAATTGCGAAAGAAAGGAACAGAAAGAACAGCGCCAGGCCGAGGTGATACTTCGGCTCTTCCGTATCTATCTCAGTCAATTCGACCTCAGGTGTCTCGTTGAGATTTGCGCCACAGTGTTTGCAGACCGGTGCATTGTTCGCGTTTTGAGCGTCACATTTCGGACAGATCTTCATAACTTTCCTCCTTTACGTGTGAAACCGCAAAAACCCGATTGCGGTATACTTTCACACGGGTAACCCAATAGGATATTACCATACTTCAAAATGAACATCGAGGGGACAAAATCTATATTTAATTATCGCATTTTACGTTTTGTTCATGTATTTCTCCAATTTTCCTGATAATATGAAAGAGTATTTTCGGTGGATCGGGAGGTGGAGTTATGGACCTTCAAGGTTTTGTGGATCAAATTGATGCGATGACATGCGTCATGTCCGTCGAGATGAAAGAAGACGGCAAGCGTGGAGAAATCAGGATCGTCTGCGGAAACGAAGCATACGTAAAATCGATCGAGAACGTATGGGACGGTCCACAGCTCATGTCGAACAAGTTCGTTCCGAACAGCCTTTACCAGAATTACTTCCCGACAGATCTGAACTTTGAGGAGATCTGTTATCGTGCCGCGGTCCTGAAACAGCCGGTACACACCTATGTCCATCCGGACCGTTTCGACTTCTGGTTTAATCTTTTCCTGATGCCTCTGAAGAACGAAGGTAACATCTACTACTGCACCTACACGCAGGAAGTTACGCAGCAGGCAGATTCCGAACAGATGGCAAAGATCAATCACGAGATCTCTGATGCGGTCTTAAAGACATGTATCAAGCTTCACCGTTCCCCTGATTTCAAACAGACGATCAAGGACGTTATCAAGGAGATCCGCGAGATCACCAAAGCAAGTTCATGTGCGATCCTTACAGTAAACGAGAAAGCCGAGACCTGCAAAGTCCTGGCTGAAGACCGTGCGCCGGAAAGCGGACTTGCCAGTATGAAGAGCATTGTCAGTGCGGAAGTCTCCTTCTACGACATCGTAAAGACGTGGCCGGACACACTTGCCGGCAGCAACTGTCTGATCATCAAGGATGAACATGATATGGAGTACATCAAGGAGAAGAATCCTCTCTGGTATCGTTCTCTGACAGAATCCGATGTCACAAGTATCGTCTTCTTCCCTCTTAAGAGCTCGGGCAAACTTCTCGGATATATCTGGGCAACGAATTTCGAGACAAGTAATGCTGCGAACATTAAGGAAGTTCTTGAGCTGACGACATACTTCGTCGCATCTTCTCTCGCGACCTATCTTCTCTTCAAAGAGATGAAGACCATGAGTTCCGTCGATATGCTGACCGGTGTCCTGAACAGAAATGAGATGAACAACAGGATCGACACTCTGCTTCGTGACGATGTCGTGATCAATAATCTCGGAGTCGTCTTTGCCGACATCAACGGTCTGAAACGTATCAACGACGAGAACGGTCACGGTTCCGGTGACCAGCTTCTCAAAAACGCGGCAAAGATCCTCGAAAGAGTCTTCGATGACTGTGAGGTATTCCGTGCCGGTGGTGATGAGTACATGATCCTGGTACCGGATACGACCGAAGAGTGGCTTCAGAAAAAAGTCGAAGAAGTAAAAGCTTCGGATCTCGGATTTGCAACAGCATGCTTCGCGGCCGGATTCAGTTTCCTTCCGAGTTCGAAAGAGATACTTCGTGGACTCCATGAAGCGGATGAACGGATGTATAAAGATAAGGATGCTTTTTACGAAGCGCATCCGGATCTGAAGCGCTGAGATCTGACAGTTCAAATATTTAAGCAACAAAAAAGGGACTGGACGGTTGCATTGAACAACCGTTCAGTCCTTTTAAAATATCTGATATTACTTCACTTCCAGAAACCGATCTCGTTTAATACCTGATCCATGAGGCGGGTATTCTTCATGGAGAATTCAGGGGTAACATGAGGAGTTTCACCTTCAAGAATACACTTGCCGAGCTGGGTAACTTCCAGAGCATAGTTATTCGGAACGAATACTTTTCTCTCGATCGTCTCACCGTCTTTCGTGAAGATCCGGTAGCTGACATCTCCCTCCTGGTTATACTCCACGTCGGATCGGATCGAACCTTTCGTTCCATGGATAAGGAGTCTGTCATAACGTGAATTACTGGTCATATCGAGGATCATACCGACCTGAAGTGCTGCGCGTGCCCCGTTCTTGAATCGGAGGATCGCAGACGTCGAAAGATCTACACCAAGATCAGAGAATTCAGCTATTGCCTTTACCATCTCAGGATCCGAATCAATCATGGAAAGGATCATCGTCGTACAGTAGCATCCAAGATCATAAAACGCACCGCCGCCAAGTTCCTTGTGAAGACGGAAATCTTCCTTATATCCCTGAGTCACGAAGGAAGTATCTACATAGTCTACATCACCGATGATGCCGGACTTGATATCATCCTTCAGACTCTTGATATACGGGCTGTGAAGATACGCATAGGCTTCCATCAGGATGACACCGTTTGCTTTCGCGGTATCATACATGAGCTGCGCCTCTTCCGCGTTCAGTGCCAGTGGTTTTTCACAGAGAACATGCTTACCTTTCTTCAGTGCCTCCGTGACCCACTTCACATGGATATCGTTCGGAAGCGGAACATAAACTGCCTGCACTTCCGGATCGTCCAGAAGTTCGTCATAGCTTCCGTATGCTTTCATAAATCCGTAGTTCTGTTTATAGGATTCCGCTTTCTCAAGAGATCTTCCTGCGATCGCATAAAGCTCGCAGTTGTCTGCCTGCTTCATGCCTGGGATCATGCCCCATCTGGCGATATTCGCGGTACCGATAATACCCCATTTTACTTTCTGCATAGTATTTCTCCTGTTCGTCTTACGGCAGGAACTTGCCGGATGCCAGATACAGCTGATACCACTCGTTATGAGTCAGGTCTACGTTATAAGCGCCGCAGAGATCCGTTAAGTGATCCGGATTCATCGTACCTGCGATGACCTGCATCTTCGCAGGATGACGGAGGATCCATGCAATCGCGATCGCGGCCTTCGACACACCATACTTCTCACCGAGTTCGCCGAGAACATTATTGAGTTCCGGGAAGTCCGGATTATCTACAAAAGTTCCCTGGAACATACCGACCTGAAGCGGTGACCACGCCTGGATCGTAATGTCCTTCAGACGGCAGTAATTCAGGATGTCGCCGTCTCTGCAGATGGACATATCCGTCGTCTTGTTGTTGAGGTACAGAGGCTGATCGATCAGCTGGGACTGCTCGATCGAGAACTGCAGCTGGTTAAACACGAGCGGCTGCTCAACGTACTTCTTCAGAAGATCGTACTGGCCGGGGTTTACGTTACTTACACCGAAGTGCAGGACTTTACCGGATCTCTTGAGCTGATTAAATGCTTCCGCGATCTCTTCCGGATCGAAGAGAAGGTCCGGTCTGTGAAGAAGGAGCGCATCGAGGTGATCCATCTTCAGTCTGGTCAGGATCTGATCGACACTCTCAAGAATATCGTCCTTACTCCAGTCGAATTCTTTTCTGTCAAAGTGCAGACCGCACTTGCTCTGAATAAAGACATCCTCTCTTCTTAATCCGGTCTTCTGGAACGCTTCACCGAAGATCGATTCCGCCTGTCCGTCGCCATAGCATGTCGCGTGGTCGAAGAAGTTGATACTGTTATCTACCGCAGTCTCGATCATCTTCGCGGCTTCATCGGTCGAGAGCGCCGGCATTCTCATGCATCCGAGAATGATCCTGGATACCTGTGACGGACCGTTAACAACGTCAATAAATTTCTTCATGAGAGGATCCTCCTTCATTATTCGAATTATGCTTTTTGAAAAGCACTCGTTCAGATACTTGCTTTTGCTCTCTCCATGGCATCGATCACCTTATCGCAGAAACTGTCGAAATCAGGATCTTCGACCTGGCATTCCGGATGGGAAAGCACGTAATCAAGTGCGATACGTACACCCATATCAAAGCGTGTCTTTGTCTGCATATCCGGTACGGTTCTCTTCAGCTTCGTGTTATCGAAAACGACAGATACGGACTTATCTCCGAGAAGTGATCCGGTGAAATCAAATCCGAGCGGATCTCCGACCGCGCGGAGGAAATCTGTGGATACGTGATATGCCTTCAGCTCAACGCCGAGAGCATCTGCGATCGTCGCATAGATCTGATCCCAGGTAAGCGTTTCATCGGATGTGATCTGGAAGGCTTCACCAATTGCGTGACGGTTGCCCATGAGGCCTGTATAACCGACCGCGAAATCCGCGTTCCATGTCAGTGTCCAGAGGCTCGAACCATCGCCCTGGATGATGACCGGCTTTCCTTCCATCATACGCTTTACGACCTGCCACGGGCCTTTATTTCCATGCACACCGAGAGGGATATTTCTCTCGTCATATGTGTGGCTCGGACGGACGATCGTCACCGGGAAATCTTCTTCCTTATACTTCTTCATCAGGAACTCTTCGCACGCGATCTTGTTTCTGGAATACTCCCAGTACGGGTTCGCCAGTGATGTTCCTTCCGTGATGATGTATCCGGACGCGGGCTTATGGTAAGCGGAAGCAGAACTGATGTAGATATACTGCTTCGTTTTTCCCTTGAAAAGACGGTAGTCTCTCTCGACCTGATCTACAGTAAAACCGATGAACTCACAGATGCAGTCAAAGGTCTGGTCACCGAGTTTTGCCAGTACATCTTCCTCGTTATTGATATCCGCGACCACATGCTTTACAGCGTCCGGAAGAACGTCCAGACGGTTACCGCGGTTCAGTACCCAGACCTCCCAATCCAGGTCATTCACGAGTCGTTTCACGATAGCGGTACTGATCGTGCCTGTACCGCCGATAAACAAAGCTTTCTTTTTCATTTTTTCTTTCCTCCGGGGAATATATGGGTCACAAGTGCTTTTCGAAAAGCACCCGTACCGGATTACTGTCCTAAGATCTCCGCGGCTTCCTTGAGAAGATCGATGATCGGCAGGTGCTGCGGGCAGACACTCTCGCACTGGCCGCACCCGATACAGTCGGAAGCTTTTCCCGATCTTCCGATCAGGCCGGAGTAGAAGTTCTTCGATCTCCAGTCATCCGGGTAACGTCGCAGCGTGTTGATCGTTCTGAAAACGTCCGGGATAGAGATACCCATCGGGCATCCGTCACAGCAGTATTTACATGCCGTACATCCGATCTGAGGTGTGCTCAGCACATCCGCGGTAACTTCATCAACTACATCCATCTCTTCTTTGCTGAGCGGCTCGAAGTTCGTAAATGTACCGATGTTATCGTCCATCTGTTCTTCGGTAGACATACCGGAAAGGATGGTCATTACACCCGGAAGTGTTCCGACGAAACGCAGCGCCCAGGAAGCGACTGTCTTATCCGGCTGAACCGCCTTGAACTTCGCCTCGATCTCTTCGGGGAAGCTCGCGAGCATACCGCCACGGATCGGTTCCATGACGATGATCGGGATATTTCTTTTGGCGAGGACATCGTAGAGTTCCTGCGATCTTACGACCGGATTGGATCGGTCGAGATAGTTGAGCTGGATCTGCACGAACTCGATCTCCGGGTGCGCGTCCACGATCTCTTCGAGAAGTTCAGGAGAACCATGGTATGAGAAACCGAAATGCTTGATCTTGCCTTCGGCCTTCTTCTGTACGCCCCACTTAAAGCAGTCATACTTGACGTAAGTATCGTAGTTATTTCCATCCTCGATCGAGTGCAGCAGATAAAGATCGAAATAATCGACACCGCAGCGCTCGAGCTGCTCGTTAAAGATACGCTCGATATCCGACTCGGCCTTGATCTCCCAGGCAGGAAGCTTAGTCGCGATCATGAAAGAATCTCTCGGGTAGCGCTTCACGAGAGCCTCACGTGCCGCGACTTCGGATTTTCCGCCGTGATACACATAGGCCGTGTCGAAGTAATTCATACCCGACTGCATATACTTATCGACCATGCGGCAGACGTGATCGTGATCGATCACGCCGTCATTTTCGGGTAAACGCATCATTCCGAAACCCAGTTTCGGCATCTTCGAAAGATCAATACTCATAATCATTCCTCCGCTATAAATTCAGTAGATTCGTATGTGGAGGCACTTTCTTCCGAAGTGCCGTTCCCAGATCAGGAAAGTGTAATTGTCAGATCACTGTCATCGACCAGCTCGGCAGCTGCTGTTTTTCCATCGGCTTCGATCTCGTATTCGCCCTTAAAAGCACTTACGGTCACGTAACCTTCCGCGTCCGTAACGGCCTTTTCATCGGTCCACCATTCTTCACGGATCAGTTTCTTGAGAGTGTAATAGGAGGGTTTCTTGGTGTCATCGAGACGGAGGAATCCGCTCGGCGCCTTGAGCCATGCACCGTCTTTATAGTCCCAGCTTGTGATTGCTTCCACCTGAGGATGCGAGAACAGGATCCTGTACATCTCTTCGACCTCTCTGGCCTGTCTCTCTTCACCTTCCGGTGTGCTCGGCCAGGACTCGACCTGCCAGTCATTAAGGTCCTCGATATATGCCGGCATGATCTCACCGGAGATCAGTGTGTTCTCGGTAAAATGGATCGGCAGACCGAATCTCTCGTAGCGGCTGAGGATCTCCTCGAGTTTTTCCCTGCCCCAGTATCCCTGATGCTGATGGGACTGGATGCCGATCGCGCTGATCGGAACACCGGCATCGAGGCATTCCTCGATGAGATGCTCATATTTCTCACTCGTATTAAAGTCATTAAGCAGAAGGACCGCATCCGGGTTCATCGCATGGGCTTCATCGAATACCGCTTTAACGAGCGGTACTCTGCCCTTTTCCTTACAGATCCTCGTGATCGCGTTATCGTACTTATCGAAGACCGGCATGATGACGACTTCGTTAATGACATCCCACATGTCGATGACGCCCTTAAATCCGCTCACCTCACGGTCGATACGGGCAAGCTGCTTTTCGAAGATCGTCTTGTTATCGTACTTCAGAAGCCACGGTGCGCACACAGTGTGCCAACAGAGCGGATGTCCCTTGATCTTTACATTCTGACTCTGAAGATACTTGGCCATCTTCATGCTCAGATCCGTCATCGGCTTTCCTTCTTCCGGCTCGAAGTTTCCCCAGTAGAAAGGCAGTGTAGCGTAGTTAAAGATCTCCAGCCAGCTGTCTGTGACCTTCTTGAGCTGTTCCACAGACGGGAGCTGGAATCCGGGGATATTGGCGAACTTCTTGCTCATCTCCTCATCCTGGCTCATGATGTAGGGCATGAAAACAAAGCCGCCACATCCGAACAGGAATTTGTGGTTCGTCTGCTTGACGGATATTTCTTTATTGGCGACAGCGTTTCCCTGTGCATCAACGATTCTGATCTTCTTGCTTACTTTTCTATGAGAATAATCCATTTCTAACCTCCGAGGTTTTTACTTCACAAGTGCTTTTTGCATCGAAAAAGCACTATTCCTATTTTCTATCAAAATCTCTTATTTGTCTCGTTTTTCGGAAGATCCGGAATCCAGAAAAAGATTTCTGTATTCACTCGGGGACATGCCCTTCTCTTCGAAGAATACCCGGTTGAAACTCGAGATGCTGTGGAATCCGGAGAGCATCGCGACCTGTGTCAGGGACATATCCTTCTCGAGGAGAAGTTCGATCGCTTTTTCAAGACGGATCGTATTGAGCCACTTGCTGTAGTTCATGCCGGTGACGTTCTTGAAGATCCTGGAGAAATAGTCCTTGCTGATACCGGCCTTATCCGCCATCGTCTGCTGGGACAGATCCTCCGAAGTAAGATTGCTCTTGATGTAATCCGTCACCATGATCATGCGCTGCATCACATCATCATTAAACGCGTTTCTGGTTCCGACACTCAGCTCCGAAGCGAACTCGGCTCTGTGCTCATC
>DBYF01000043.1:0-22022 GCA_002310155.1 Mageeibacillus sp. UBA1193
CGATGTCGTGGTCCCAATCGTGCTGGCGGCGACGATTACCGCGAATTTCGTTCTTGCGATGATAGATAAAAACGGCAATACGATGTCTTACTTTCTCTCGGGACTTTTCATTGGAACTGTGCCGGGTGTTGTGTTCCTGTTTGTAAGAGATGAAATGCCTCTGGCCTGGGCTGTCTGTCTGATGGTCAGTGCCATTCTTTTCACTGGTGCCGTTATATTCCGGGGAAGAGCTGTGGCATCGGAATTCCGAAGGCGATTCCACTTGTGATAATCGGTTTTTTCGACCATAAGAAAACCCGGGCAATAGAGCCCGGGTCTTCATGTTAGTTGTGAAGGGTGTGTTTTTGTGAGGATCATCCTTCGATTCTGCCCTGTTCCAGAGACTGCTTCTCTTTGGCTTCTGCCCTTGCAATCTTTAAGAACAATACAAACAGGCCGGCGTACATAACGCCAATTCCAACAGCCATCGAAGCCCAGACTGCATCATGCTGGGACATCGCCGAAAGAAATAAACCTATGCTCATCACCAGCCCTAAACCTGTGAAAATCAGTGATCGTCTTGTTTCCTTCCTCATATTGACCTCCTTCAGGTAAACGAACCTGGCAAATCTTCTTCCAAGTCCAATGCCTATAAGTACAATTTTCATTCTAATTATGCAGGGTAAATATAACGTCAACCGAAGTTAAAGAATTTATAAAGATGGAGCGAATAACTAGTCTTTAATACTTAAAGATAGGGGCAATAATATATCTTTAATACTGAAACAACAGGTGCAACATATATAATGGAAAAGATAAAATAATGATATAATCTGTGCAGAGAATGCTTTGCTTTATGCTATTTAATCTTACATTTTAAGGAGCGCAAAGATGAAAAAGAAGATTCTTATTCCGTTGATAGCAATGGTGATCGTAATAGCTGCAGTAGTTGTATTACTGCCGAATCTTTTCTTGAAATCCTCTGATAAAAACCAGCAGAAGGCAGAGGCAGTCGATCCGAAAGTAATCTTTGAAGATTATAACAAGGGCAATATTTCTATAGACGATTATGTAAAAATGAACATAGATCATCCTAATGAATATGTTTCTGTTGATTGGTTTATTGCCAACAATATCGATCAATTATCCGAGTCAACATTAGAATATTATTTGGAGCAGATTAATCTTCCAAACGTAACTTTTGATCCGGAAAAAGAGAATACTGATGAAAAAGAATCTAATTTTGGTCTGTTTGCTAAACCAGTATATGCAGCTGAAAGCTTGACGAACTTAAATAAAGTTGTTTTGTCAAGCAATGGAAACTTTCTGGTGTGGTACACCACTACAGGAAAAAGTGCAATTACTAAAGAAAAAGCTGAAGAAATAGCAAATGAATTAGAAACCTCAATTGAGAGATATAAAGATGTATTTGGGTATGAATTCAAGTACGAAAGTAACGTTTTTACGCAGGTAAATTCAAATGTGAAATACCTTAACAAGTGGATAGTACTAAAAACGAGTGGTATTGATATTGGATATTTAGATAGCGCTATGCAGGTGTATGTACTAGAATATGACGATAGCGGCGAGAATTCTACTGCGCGATATGTAACTAGAAAAACAGAGATGTTGATTTCAGCATTATATCAACATTGTGTTGGTCATGATTTTAATGAATCTATACAACTTCCGTACATCATGATTAGAACATCTGCACTATCAGATAGAGAAAGAGCAAATCAAGTACTGAATCATGAATTATTTCATCATTATCAATATGAAATATTAGATGGTCATTCACAAGATATGATACTAGATAAGGCTTCTAATCCTATAAAAGATGAACTTATATTTGATTCAACAGCAAATTGGGCGAGTGCTTTGATCACCTCTAAGGACTCATTGGAAGGTTTTTTAAATGAGTGGGCTAGTACTTCAAGAAAATATGCCGATCGTTTATTGAGCGATGATATGATTCATGATAATGGTAAGGACAATTTGTCTTATGCGTTATTTGTCTATTTGTATAATTATTCGACATATGTAGATAATGGAACAAAGAAAATTCTAAAGTCCATATATGAAAAAGATAGCTTCGCATATTTATATGAAAATGCTACTTTAGAAGAACTGGCACAAATCCAAGAAGAAGTAGCTTTGAAAGATCTATCTCAGGATTATAGCAATAAAAATCTCATAGCTGCTCCGAGCTATTATTCATTTGTTCCAATGAAAGAAAGATTGCTCAAAAATTCACCGGCAGAGAGTCATTTCTATGAATCAACGTTAGACCCGCTTGCAATAGAGTTCTATGAAATTGGTTTCTGGGACAGCATGGCTAAAGCTGATTTGGAAGCTAAACTAGAAAAGAACAACAATATAGCAGCTTATTTGATCAGATATAAAGACGGCAAATATGAAGTGATAGATAGAGTAACATCAAGCAGCAATGAGTATGTGTTTGATTTATCTGGAGATGACGTCCTATATTTGGCTGTAGCTAATTTGTGCGGACATTTGAAATGTGAATACAAAGTAGAGATTTACCCTGTTGAAAAGCCTGTAAAAGAAACAGAACCAGGGGATACGAATACCAGACTGTCCGACTCAGCTGATCTAACACCTGTTCCTCCGGAAACGATGGAAGACCCGGATGAATCGACGGGCGGCCCGCAGGAACCTCCGAAAGGAGCTTCATTTCTATCATATGAGACTACTAGCCACTGGAATGAAGAAATCCTAAAAGATATAGAAACATACTATTTTGATGAAAATGATATGGTATGCTATCGAACAGTTACATTGTATGTTGTAGATGAAGCGATAGAGGATTTTTACGAGGTTGCAATTGAATCTATTCATTTATATACCAATGTAAAGAGAGAAGGAAATATGATTCAATATGATTATACACCTTATGCACTTGAACAAACTCATGATTACGAACGTTCAAAGGACACCATAATTGGCATCTATGAATACCCAGGTGGATATGTAGATGATGGCTATGTAAGAACGGATTACAATCCTCACGAGTAATGCGTTTAGTACGCAAATACGTATCTAAACAGATCGGATACATCTTTAACACCTAATGTTCAGTATGGATAAGGCCACTGGAGAACCCGGTGGCCTTTTTCTATCACAGTGCGGAAAAGTTGAGGATATGGTATTATTTGTGTGCTGTTCAGTGTAATGATGAATACCTGCAGTTAGTCTGAAAATACGGAGTTTTGAGGAATTGATTAAAGTTCTGTTTGTATGTCATGGCAATATTTGCCGGTCGCCGATCGGCGAGTTTGTTTTGAAGGATATGGTGGAGAAACTGGGGATAAAAGACCAGTTTCATATCGAGTCTCGTGCGACGAGTACGGAGGAGATATGGAACGGTGTCGGAAATCCCGTGTATCCGCCAGCCAGGGATGAGATGAAGAGAAGAGGTCTCGGACAAACTCCGTATACGGACTTTTCCAGGAAAAGAGCACAGCAGCTGAAACGCTCCGAATACGATGAATATGATTTCCTGATCGGTATGGACAGCATGAATATGCGAAACATCGAGCGTATGACCGGACACGAACATGGAGACGGGAAGATATGGAAACTTCTCGAGTTCTGCGGCTCGGGAAAAGACGTAAGTGACCCTTGGTATACGGGCAGGTTTGCCGAAGTATACGATGAATGCGTTATGGGTTGTGAAGGTTTACTAGAGTATCTCAAGGAACAGAAGATACTTTAGTGCAAAAACAGGACAAAAAAACGATATCCGTTCAGGGTCGGTTCACGTATAATTGTCTGGCACACTAAAGATGGTGTGCCTTTTTTACGTGCGTGAAGAACTGATTGGCCGCCTTTTGTTTTCGGCGAGGATGATAGTTAGTATGGCGAACAAGAATGTCACGGACATGACGGTGGGTAATCCTACCAGACATATTCTTAAGTTTACGATCCCGCTTCTGATCGGAAACCTTTTCCAACAGCTTTATAACATGGTGGACTCGATCGTGGTCGGCCGATTCGTCAGCGCACATGCTCTGGCCGCGGTCGGTGCATGTGGTTCCCTGAACTTCCTTTTCTTTTCGTTAAGTTCTGGCCTGGCGGTAGGTATCGGTGTCATCGCGGCGCAGTACTTCGGGGCAGGGGATGAGAAACAGCTTAAGAAGACGATCGCCAACTCGATCTATGTTCTTGCGTCCTCGGCGCTCGTAGTTACTCTGATCGGCCTGATCTTTGCAGGACCGATCCTGCGTCTTCTTCAGACTCCGGACGAATATATCGCTGACTCGATCAATTATTTCCGGGTGACCAGCATCGGTATCCTCGGTGTTGCATTTTATAACGGTGTAGCAGCGCTTTTCCGTGCGATCGGTGATTCCAAGACGCCGCTGTATTTCCTGATACTAAGCAGTATCATCAATGTCTGCCTCGATCTGGTATTTGTCCTTGCGTTTGATATGGGGGTTGTCGGTGTCGCGCTGGCAACGATCATCGCTCAGGCAGTTTCGGCGATCGCTTCCATCATCTATGCTTACCGGAAAATAAGCTACTTTAAGCTAAGTAAGAAGGATCTTGTTCCGGACTATTCCATGATCAAGGACTCCTTCCGACTTGGTTCTCCTGTGGCGATGCAGAACTCCATGATCGCTGTTTCCTGCATTTCTCTGCAGGCTGTAGTTAACGGATTCGGTCCTGATGTTGCTTCTGCCTATACGATCAGCGGACGTATCGAGCAGCTTGTCCAGCAGCCGTATGGTTCTCTGGGTATGGCTCTGACATCATATTCCGGACAGAACATCGGTGCAAAGAAGCAGGAACGCGTAATCGAAGGCTTCCGCAAAGCAACGATGATCGTGCTGTTCTTTAGTATGATCATGCTCCCGCTGTTCTTTTTCTTCGGAAAGTATATCTGCGGTATATTCGTAACTGAGAACGACGCGGCTGCCGTTATCACCCTCGGTGCACGCGCACTCCGTATTACCAGTCCTTTCTACTTTGGACTCGGTATGATCTATGTGCCCCGTGCGGTATTAAACGGATGCGGCGACACCGGATTTGCCATGATCAACGGTCTTACGGAAGTTGTGTGCCGTATCGCTTTCGCAAATGTTCTGACGAGGATCCCTGCTCTAGGTTATTGGGGGATCTGGATGACGACCGGTCTTACCTGGGCAGTTACAGCGATCGTATGCGTCATGCGTTACAGGGGCGGCAAGTGGAAGTATAAGGCCCTAGAACACTAGCAATTTTGGGAATTTCCTCCCGTATGGTATAATAGTAAAACCTTTTGTGTTTTTTCCATGGGTGAAAAAACATAATCAAAAGGATGGGAGGAAATACTTATGGACATGCAAAAGATTGCACAATTCTCGGCGGCCCAGCAGGCGGTCTGTGTAAAGAACGACACGATCGAAGATGCTCTTTTCGAAAAGTACGGTGTAAACCGCGGCCTTCGCGATGTCAACGGTAAAGGCGTTCTTACGGGACTTACGAGAATATCCAAGATCGTTTCCTTTACGTCCGGACCTGATGGAAAACAGGTACCCTGCCCGGGTGAACTGTGGTATCGCGGATACAACATCAAGACTCTCATTAAAGAACTGGGCGACAATGAATACGGATTCGAAAAGACAGCGTATCTCCTGCTTTTCGGCGAGAAGCCGACGGAGAGCGAACTGATCGAGTTCCAGGATATTCTTGACGAGTGCAGAAGCCTTCCGACGAACTTCACAAGAGACGTCATCATGAAGGCCCCCAGTAAAGACATCATGAACTCAATAACGAGAAGTGTGCTCACACTTGCTTCTTATGACGAATCATCCACAGATTCCCAGCTGGAGAACAGCATTAAGCAGTGCATCCAGCTGATCGCGCAGTATCCGATGCTCTCGGTATACAGCTATCATGCGTATAACCACTACGATAATGATGAGAGCATGTACATCCATCGTCCGCGCAAGGGAAGATCAACAGCAGAGAACTTCCTGGCGATGCTTCGCCCGGATCAGAAGTATACCGCGCTGGAGGCAAAGGTACTCGATGTTGCCCTGATGCTGCACATGGAGCACGGTGGCGGCAATAACTCGACATTTACTACTCGTGTCGTAACCTCTTCAGGTTCGGACACGTATTCGGCCATGGCGGCTGCTATGTCCTCTCTTAAAGGACCGAAACACGGCGGCGCGAACATCAAGGTCGTAGAGATGATGGAAGACATTAAGGAGAATGTCGCGGATTGGGAAGACCGTGCGGCGATCAAGGATTACCTGATGAAGATCCTGAAGAAGGAAGCTTTCGACAAGAGCGGCCTGATCTATGGCATGGGCCATGCGGTCTATTCTATGAGTGATCCTCGTGAAGAAGTCCTGAATACTTTTGTCGAGGCTCTGGCAAAAGAGAAGGGCATGGAGAGAGATTACATACTCTACAAGAACGTAGAAGAGATTGCACCGGTAGCCATCGCGGAGACCAGAAAGATCTTCAAGGGCGTAAGTCCGAACGTCGACTTTTACAGTGGTCTCGTATATAAGATCCTTGGTATTCCTGAGGAGCTCTATACACCGCTTTTCGCGACAGCACGTATCGTAGGATGGAGTGCTCACCGTATTGAGGAACTGATCGGTATGAACAAGATCATCCGTCCTGCGTATAAGAGCGTAATGAAAGAAATCGAGTAAGTGCTTTTCAAGCTGAAACACGATGCGAAAAGAACCGCCTGACATTGAAATCAGGCGGTTTTTCTGCTATTATCGAGCTGTGGGAGAAAAAGAAAACGCTATGCCCTGAGCGTTTTTTTGGAGGTTAAGTGGTATGAGAAAGTGTCGTAGAAGTGGCATGCTGTGTCTGCTTCTTGCTTGCGCTGTTCTTTTCATGGGAACCGTTCTTCCGTTTTCGGGAAGACAGGTTTCTGCCTATTTCCATGCTAATTCCAGACAAATGACAGTCGGCGGAACGTCAGTCAACCTTGAACAAAACCGTTTCGCAAACGGTACATTGCGTTTTACGATCTCTCTCGGCGGATGCTCAACATATAAAAGTGCTACGCTCTCGCTTATCCTTTCAAGTGAACAGATCCCGATATTAATGCAAACTAATGGCGGCACGCGATATGCGGATGTCAGCGGTGGTGGACGCCGTTTGAATACCACTGCGACAGCCGTCAGTGCGAACGAGATCGTGATCACAACATCGAATAGGGAACTGCTGGATGGTCAGAGGTCTATGTCATTCTCTGTACCTTGCTCGGGAGAGGCGACGATCGCGGGAGCATCTGTTACTTCTGTTGAAGAATATAAAGAGACGATAAATCAAAGCGTTGATGGTAACGGAACAGGAAATACGGCTAGATTCTCTTTTACAAATATGACGGGAACCTCCGCGGATCTCGAATTTGTCAGTTCCAGGCAGACCGGAGGAACCCCGGTCAATATCAACGTCAGCTGTAGTGGAAACTCCGTGTCTGTTGTTTTGCTCACGAAGGACTATTCTCCGATTTCAAATGTAAGTGTGGAGATAACCGTGAAGGGAAAGACAAGTTTCCGTCTTTCCTTTGACCGTGCCGGTGTCAACCTTTATACGACTGACAAGCCTACACCTACACCGACGAATACGCCAACGCCGACTCCGACGCCTTCACCAACACCTTCACCAACACCGTCACCAACTCCTACACCAACACCGTCACCGACACCTTCTCCGACGCCGACTCCGACACCGGAACCCACAACGACACCGGAAGAGACGAGTACTCCTACGCCTTCTCCGACGCTGAAGCCGACGAACACTCCTACGCCATCGGTTACGGAAGAGACGACAACGGAATCATCTGAAGAAACTACATCTGAGGAAACAACGACTGAAACTGTTATTGCACCGGTGATCGTAGATACTGAACCTTCAGAAACAGAACCGACGGAAACGACTCCTTCCGAACCTTCGGAGACAACGGCTGCGAAACAGCCGGTAGCGGTAAAAAAGTCGGATTCGGCAGATTATACATCCTTTATCGTGCTGGGTATCATCGCTGTCCTTGTGATCCTTGGATATCTGCGATATAGTCATCTTGCAAAGAAGGGTATGACATTTGTTGAGATCTGTAAAAACTTTATCCCGATCGGCGCGATCGTTGGAAAGAATAAAGGGAAGAGGCAGGATGTAGGTCAAGATGAACCTGCTCCGAAACCAGAGGTCAAAAACGGCTATCTACAGAAGCCGACAGTAGGTGTCGCTGTGGCTCAGGCATACCGTCCGGTACGCTCTAATGTGGCAGCTGCGAATAATCAGCAGAAGCAGGAGACATCTTCTGAACCAGCGCCTTCACAGGCTCCGGTACAAGCCCCCAGAAGACCTGCAAGACAAACGACAGCGGCTTCTGTCGATCCTGAACTTGCCGAGATGGAGAGAAGACAGAAGATCATGGAACAGGAATTGAACCAGTTGTTCTCGAACAAGAATAAGTTTTTGGAGGATGATCCGCCAAAGACATGACATCATGGGAGGATACGGGAAAAATGAGAAAGAGACATTTGAATAGAATCATCGGATTTGCTGTCATCATGGCAGTATGTATTGCATTTGCCTCTTTGCTGCCATTTGCTTCCGGAAAAGTCCGTGCTGCGGAAGACGCGAAACTGGTGTGCTTCATGGAGTGCCTGAAAGGCGAGGATGTCGATCATGTAAAAGGTCGTGTCACGATCAAAAACTGTAATGACGGAGATGTCGTTACAGCTGTTTTCCTTCTTCAGAACGAAGATCTGTCTTTTTCCGCGTTCTCAGAAGGTATTAAACTTGTTAGTTACAACGCGGCAAGATATCAACTGACACTGGAGATCGCCGGGAAAGCGAACAATCCGAACGGAAGCTATACCTTCTCGATCACCGGATCCGATATTGAGGGATATATGGTCGGTAAGACGGTCCGCCTTCAGGGAACATCTGTGAAGAATGTTAAGCCCGGAGATGAGGGTCCTGGTGCCGGTGGTCCAGGCGCGGGCGGCCCAGGTGAGAATAAGCCGGGTGGACCCGGAGAAGAGAATAAACCCGGCGGTCCCGGTGAAAACAAACCGGGAGGACCAGGTGAAGGAAATAAACCAGCTGGCCCTGGAGAAGATAATAAACCGGGTGAGAACAAGCCAGGTGAAAACAATCAGGGACAGAACGATCAAGGCCAGAATAACCAGGGTCAAAACAACCAGGGACAGGATAATCAGGGTCAGAATAATCAGGGCCAGACTGAGACAACGACTCAAACCGAGACAACGGTAACTACGACGGTAGCGACGACCCAGAGTACAACGGCTGCTGAGACAAAACCTGCTGAGACTTCCCAGCCTGCGGAATCTACAACCGCAACAGCGACCGAAGCTCCGTCGGTTACAACGACGGTTCCTGAGACTTCCGAAGAAACAACAGTTTCAGAAGAAACTGCGACCTCTCCTGCCGAAGATACTCCTACTGTAGTAGCTCCGGGAGAAGTAGAACTGAGCGTGGACCAAACAGAGCCTTCGGATGGGCTTTTAAGTGAGACGACTGTCGCAGAAACGACGACTGATACCATTACCATCGGTGCACAGCCGGAAAAGACGTCTTCCAGTAAGCCATCGTTTATCTGGTGGCTGCTCCTTTTGCTTCTGCTGATCGTGATTTATTTCCGTTACCGTCATCTGAAGAAGAAGGATATGTCATTCCCGGAGATCTGCAAGAACTTTATTCCTGTAGGTGCTCTGGTATCTAAGATCAAGAATGCGGGCAAGTCGGACGATACTGTACTTGACGGTCCTCAGCCGGAGGTCATGAACGGATATCTTCAGAAGCCGACAGTAGGTCTTGCTGCGGCTCAGGCGATCCGCCCGGTACGTTCGAATGTCAGTCAGTCCGCTTCCTCGGCAAAAGCACCGGTAAAGAAACCGGAAGCTGCTAAACCGGACGCTAAGACAGAAGAGGTGAAGAAGGATGCCGGTAAGGCGGCTACCGTCTCGCGTCCGCCGGTGAAGAGGTCATCGTTTAAGACAGAGGATCCTGAACTCCGTGCGATGGAGAAGAAACAGGCCGAACTGGAGCGGAAGTTGAAAGATCTCTCTTCCCATAAAGAGACACTTCCCGGAGAAGATGATGTGGTCTGAGTTCTTTTGAATAAGCGGAAATGAAAAAAGAGTTGTCCGGATCGGACAACTCTTTTTCTTTGTGGTGACCCCAAGGAGAATCGAACTCCTGATTGAGCCTTGAGAGGGCTCCGTCTTAACCGCTTGACCATGGGGCCAGGTCACCACGCACTTTTTGAGTGCATGGAAGATGATACCATAAGATTTTCTGTGGTGCAAGTGCCAATTTCCGAATTATCAAAAAAGACTTCTTATAGATAATTCGGAATTGTTGTATACTTTATTCCTATAATCGTATATACTGTAAAAGGAACATATATTCTGATTAGAAAGAAGAGACATTTATGAACGACTATATCCGTATACGCGGTGCGAGAGAACATAACCTGCAGAACATCAATCTGGATATTCCCAGAGACAAATTTGTTGTAGTTACTGGCCTTTCCGGTTCGGGAAAGTCTTCGCTGGCATTTGATACTATCTACGCAGAGGGCCAGAGAAGATATGTAGAGTCTCTGTCTTCATATGCCAGGCAGTTCTTAGGACAGCTCGAGAAGCCGGACTTCGACAGTATCGACGGTCTTTCTCCTTCGATCGCGATCGACCAGAAGACAACGAGCCGCAATCCGCGTTCTACGGTTGGTACAGTTACGGAGGTATATGACTATTTCCGTCTTCTTTATGCACGAATCGGTGTTCCGCACTGCTATAAGTGCGGTAAGGAGATCATGTCCCAGTCGATCGACCAGATCATCGAGCAACTCATGGCATATCAGGAAGGTACCCGACTGATCCTGATGGCACCGGTCGTCAGAGGAAGAAAGGGAGAATTCTCCAAGCAGATCGATGAATACAGGAAGAGCGGTTATGCGAGGATCCGTCTCGATGGAAGCATGTACGAGCTCGACGGCGATGAGATCAAAGCCGATAAGAATAAGAAACATGACCTCGAGGTCGTTGTTGACCGTCTGGTCGTAAGAGAAGAGGCACGTACCCGTCTTAACGACTCATGTGAGACTGCTCTGAAACTGGCGGACGGACTTCTGCTCGTCGAGATCCAGGTGCCGAAGACCGGAGAAGACGGAGAGCGCACCTATGAGACATCGGAAGTGCTTTTCTCACAGAAACTGTCCTGCCCGGACTGCGGGATCAGCGTAGAGGAACTGTCTCCTCGTATGTTCTCGTTCAATAACCCGTTCGGCGCCTGCCCGGAGTGCTCGGGACTGGGATCTCATACGAACGTGGATCCGGATCTGTGTGTACAGTTCCCGGAAGCGTCCATTAATGAAGGTGCGATCCAGACCGCCGGCTGGAAGTTTGATGATCCGAAGAGCTGGGGCCGTGCTTTTATCGAGGCGCTGTCGGCCAGATATGAGTTCTCGCTGGATACACCGTGGAATAAGCTTCCGAAGAAGATCCAGGACATTATCTTATACGGTAACGGTGGAGAGAAGCTGATCATCGATACATCGAACAGCATCTACCACAGAGACGGCCTGTACATGAATTCATGGGAGGGCGTCATCCCGAGTGTCGAGAGAAGAAGCCGTGAGGCATCGTCCGAGGAGATCAAGCAGCATTACGAGCAGTACATGACGACTACGGACTGTGACAGCTGTCATGGCGCGAGACTGAAGCCCGCATCCCTGGCGGTCACCGTCGGCGGTAAGAATATCTACGAAGTGACCAGTATGCCTATCCGTAAGTGCATCAAGCATCTGCAGGGACTGACGCTGAAGAACCGTGAGAAGAAGATCGCGGAACCGATCCTGAAGGAGATCCTGGCCAGACTCGGATTTATGGTGGATGTTGGTCTTGATTACCTGACTCTTTCCCGTGCGGCAGCGACGCTGTCGGGCGGTGAGGCACAGCGTATCCGTCTGGCGACACAGATCGGATCGAGCCTGACCGGCGTGCTCTATATTCTTGATGAGCCTTCGATCGGTCTTCACCAGAGAGATAACAACCGTCTCCTGGCGACGCTGGAGAAACTGAAGAGACTGGGCAATACAGTCCTGGTTGTAGAGCATGACGAAGATACCATGCGTGCGGCAGATGTTATTGTTGATATGGGCCCGGGTGCCGGTGAACACGGCGGATTTGTTGTGGGTGTCGGTACGGCGGAAGAGATCATGAAGATCCCTGAGTCGATCACCGGCCAGTATCTGTCCGGTGAGAAGTTCATCCCGATCCCGGTACAGAGAAGAAAGCCCGATGGAAGATTCCTCTGCATCCATGGCGCGAGAGAGAACAACCTCAAGAAGATCGATGTAAAGATCCCGATCGGACTCTTTACCTGTGTCACAGGTGTTTCCGGATCCGGCAAGAGTTCTCTGGTAAACGGCATCATACTCAGAAAACTGGCTTCCGATCTGAATGGTGCACACAGATCTAAGGGCCTGTGCGATAAGATCACCGGCATCGGTCATCTTGATAAGGTCATTGCGATCGATCAGTCTCCGATCGGAAGAAGCCCGAGATCCAACCCGGCTACTTATACGGGATGCTTCGATCTGATCCGTGAGCTTTTCGCCAATACACCGGACGCGAAGGCGAGAGGTTATAAGAACGGACGATTCAGCTTTAATGTCAAGGGCGGACGCTGTGAGGCCTGCTCAGGAGACGGCGTGAACAGGATCGAGATGCACTTCCTTCCGGATGTATATGTAAAGTGTGATGTATGTAAGGGGAAGCGCTATAACCGCGAGACCCTTCAGGTGAAGTATAAAGGCAAGAATATCGCGGATGTCCTGGCGATGACTGTCGACGAAGCCCTCGAGTTCTTCCAGAACGTACCGCGTATCGCGTCGAAACTGACGACTCTTTCCGAGGTCGGACTAGGTTATATCCGCTTAGGTCAGCCGGCGACCCAGCTTTCGGGTGGTGAGGCACAGCGAGTAAAACTTGCGACTGAGCTTTCCAAGAGAAGTACGGGAAGAACGTTCTATATCTTGGATGAGCCTACTACAGGCCTTCACATCGCTGACGTCCATAAGTTGGTTGACATTTTAAGCCGCCTGGCCGAAAATGGTAATACTGTTTTGGTGATCGAGCATAATCTTGACGTGATCAAGACAGCCGATTATATTATTGATCTCGGCCCTGAGGGCGGAGATAAGGGCGGAACGATCGTAGCTACGGGTTCCCCCGAGGAAGTCTGTGAGGTGCCCGGATCGTTTACGGGCCAGTTCCTGAAGCCGGTAATCGATATGACTATGGCAAGAATGGAGAAGTCAGGACCGATCGACCAGACTGAACATAAAAGAAAGGTAGAGCAGGAGGCGCTTAAGATCGCCACCGGCCCGAAGCCCAGAAGGAAGAGAAAGCCTCTGGAGGAAAAGGAATAACTAAGGATTAGAATATGTCACTTTGTACGATATGTCAGAAAAACGTCGCAGTTGTTTTCACGACGAGGTTTGAGAATAACGAGCGCATCAATGAGGGCTTGTGTATTAAGTGCGCCTATGAGACCGGGATCGGCGGCATTGAGGAGATGTTTGCCGCAGCCGGTATCACGGACAGTAATGTGGACGAAGTCACGGAGCGCCTGAATCACCTTATGAGCGGTGCGAATACCGCGGACCCGCAGGAGCTTTTCAAGATGCTCGTAAATGATGCTTTCCCGGGAGAAGAGATCGTCGATGAGGATATGGACGATGATGAGACTGAGGATGCGGATATCGAACTGCCTTTCGTTGAGGCGGATCAGGAAGATAAGCCGCGCCGCCGCATGTTCCCGTTCGATATTTTCGGCAAGCAGGGTGAAGAGGGAGACGACGAGAATGAGTCGAATCTCGGATACCTGCATCTCGGAAAAGACCAGGAGAAGCGCAAGACAGATAAGAAGACCGGAAAGACTGCAAAACCGAAGAGAAAGTTCCTGGAACAGTATGGAACGAACCTGACGAGACTTGCCAGGGAAGGTAAGATCGACCGTCTGGTCGGCCGTGAGAAGGAGATCGAGAGAGTCGTACAGATTCTCAACCGCCGCTCCAAGAACAATCCGGCCCTGATCGGTGAGCCTGGTGTCGGTAAGACAGCTGTAGCTGAAGGTCTGGCGGTCAAGATCGCCAATGGAGAAGTTCCGCCGAAGCTCCTGAATATGTCCGTTTATCTTCTGGATATGACGGCGATGGTTGCCGGAACCCAGTTCCGTGGCCAGTTCGAGAGCCGTATGAAGAATCTGGTCGACGAGGCCAGAAAAGATCAGGATGTGATCCTGGTCATCGATGAGATGCATAACATCATGGGCGCTGGCGATGCTGAGGGCGCCATGAATGCGGCGAATATCCTGAAGCCTGCACTGGCTAAGGGTGAGATCCGTGTCATCGGATCTACGACTCTTGATGAGTATAGAAGACATATCGAGAAGGATTCCGCTCTGGAGCGCCGTTTCCAGAAGGTGATCATCGAAGAGCCTTCGATCGAAGACAGTATCGAGATTTTAAAGGGTATCGCGGATTATTACGAGGAGCATCATTTCGTGAAGTATCCGGAAGATGTGATCGAGTATGCGGTACGTATGTCGTCACGTTATATCACTGACCGGTTCCTGCCGGATAAGGCGATCGATGTTCTCGATGAGGCAGGATCCCGTGCAAATCTCGAGGAAGTCCGCCTGGTAAAGCTTGCGAAGCTGAAGGATGAGTTTACGGTCCTCGATAAAGAGGTCAAGGCTCTGGAAGCACGCATCGAGATGTCGGCGACTCCGGAAGAGATCGAGAAAGAAAACCTTTATGAGAAGCAGGCCCAGAAGAAGTCCGAGGCCATGCGTATGGAGAAGCAGATCCGCTCTCTTGAAGACGAACTCAAGCCGGTCATTATCGACTGTGAGGATGTAGCACGCGTGATCGAGATGTGGACCGGTATTCCGGTACAGAGGATCACGGAGTCTGAATCAGAGAGCCTTCTGAAACTCGAAGAGCGTCTCCACAAGCGTGTCGTTGGTCAGGAGAAGGCCGTCAGTGCACTTGCACGCGCGATCCGCAGAAACCGTTCCGGATTTGGTAAGAAGCATAAGCCTTCTTCGTTTATCTTCGTCGGTCCGACCGGTGTTGGTAAGACGGAACTGGTAAAAGCACTTGCCGAGGCTATGTTCGCGAAAGAGGATGCCCTGATCCGTATCGATATGTCCGAGTTTATGGAGGCGCATACAGTCAGCAAGCTGATCGGCTCTCCGCCGGGATATGTAGGATATGATGACGGCGGACAGCTTACCGAGCGTGTAAGAAGAAAGCCATATTCTGTTGTTCTTTTCGATGAGATCGAGAAAGCGCATCAGGATGTTTTCAATATGATGCTGCAGATCCTTGATGATGGACGCCTGACAGATAGTCACGGCCGTCTGGTCAACTTCGAGAATACGATCATCATCATGACTTCGAATGCCGGAACTTCCATGAAGGCAAACGGATTCGGTTTTAACGCGGAAGAGAGGATCGCACTGGAGAACCGTGTGAATTCCGCTCTGAAAGAGCAATTCCGTCCGGAATTTCTCAATCGTGTCGATGAGATCGTTATCTTCGATGAGCTTTCGAAGGAAGAGATCCGTAAGATCGTCGATCTGATGCTGAAAGAGGTTTCCGAGCAGCTCAGCGATAAGGGAATCGGCCTTTCTGTTTCTGAGGCGGCCAAGGATGAGCTTGCCAAAGAAGGATACGATCCGAAGTACGGCGCCCGTCCGCTTCGTAAGACGATCCAGAAACGTCTTGAGGACGCTCTGGCTGATCTTTACCTTTCCGGAAAACTTGCCAATGCGGAGAAAGTATCCGTCGGATACCGTAAAGAGCAGTTCACCTTCGATATCAAAGAGAAGAAGGAAGAGTAAAGACTTTTCAAGTGAGAATAATGAAGCCCGAAAGCGATCGCTTCCGGGCTTTTGTTTTTTTGCTTTTGAAATAACAGTGGGTCTTAGCTTCTGTAGCTTGCGTTGATCTTAACGTAGTCATATGTGAAGTCGCAAGTCCACATACGGTCGTTATAATCACCATCGTTCAGCTCGACACGGATAAGGATGTCGTGCTCGGAAAGTTTTTCTTTAGCAACATCTTCGTCGAAAGGAAGTGCAACGCCTTTCTCGTATACCGGAAGTCCGCTTAAGAACATGCTGATCTTGTCGGGATCGATATCTGCGCCGGAATAGCCGAGGGCGGTGATGAAACGTCCGCAGTTGGCATCCTGGCCGAAGATCGCTGTCTTGCAGAGCGGGGAACGGCAGATCGCGAGAACGCAGAGATAAGCGTCGTTCGCTGTTTTAGCGCCAACTACTTCGACCTCGACGAGCTTGGAAGCACCTTCACCATCGGACGCGATCATCTTTGCCAGATCGAAGCACAGCGCGTGGAATGCTTCCTTAAATGTGTCATACTCTTCGGATCCCATGGTGATCTCAGGAGTCTCGGAAGCTCCGTTAGCCATGATGACGACCATATCACATACCGAAGTATCTCCATCTACGGAAACTCGGTTGTATGTATCTTTCACGTTATCGCTGATCATGGACTGGAGAACGTCCTGCTTGATGTTGGCATCAGTCGTGAAAACGCTGATCATAGTTGCCAGATTCGGGTGGATCATACCGGAACCCTTAGCGATTGCGGCAATGGTGATCTCTTTACCGAAAATGCTGACTGTTGCAGCGACTTCCTTCGGCTGAGTGTCTGTAGTCATGATGGCGCGCTCAGCGAGATGACCGCAGTCTTCAGAAGAAGAGGCGTTCTCGATGAGACCCGGGATAGCTGCTGTGATCTTATCGAGCGGGAGACGGGAACCGATAACGCCGGTAGAAGCGGTGAGGATCTCATCTGCGCTGACACCAAGAAGAGAAGCGGCTTTTTCTGCCATAGCAGTCGCGTCGCTCTCACCGGCTTCACCAACACAAGCGTTTGCGTTTCCGCTGTTAATGATGATTCCGCGTACTGTTTCTCTGTTCTTGATCAGGGAAATCGAACGGGTAAGGGAGTGACCTTTCACCAGGTTCGAAGTATAAACTCCGGCAACATTGGCAGGACGGTCAGATCCGATATAAGCAAGATCCGGATTGCCGTTCGGCTTAAGACCGGCATGTACACCATTAGCGATAAAGCCCGTAGGCAGAGTAATATATGCGTTTTCGATATCCATGAGAATTACCTCGGTTCCATAATGTAGGTGCATTATACACCAAGAAAAAGTGCTTTTCTATATGGATAGGAATCTAACGGGTATATTATCTATATAATGCACAATAAAATAAGTGCTTGACATTTCCAGCCTGAAAACATTATAATTTCGTAGTGCCTTTTGGGAGAATCTTGGTGGGATTAGCTCAGTTGGTTAGAGCGCTTGTTTGTGGCACAAGAGGTCATGGGTTCGACTCCCATATCCCACCCCACCAATTATCCCCAGGGGAGTCGATGGGGTATAGCCAAGCGGTAAGGCACGGGACTTTGACTCCCGCATTCGTAGGTCCGAATCCTGCTACCCCAGCCATATGGTTCACTAGCTCAGTAGGTAGAGCACTTGACTTTTAATCAAGGGGTCTGGAGTTCGAGCCTCCAGTGAGCCACCAAGGATCTATGACGGACTGTCTTCTTCGGAGGGCAGTCCTTTTGCTTGTAAGGAGTGTATCGGGAAAACTGTTCATCCTTGTAAAAGGAAACTGTGATAATACTGTAACTTGCACAAAACATAGTTTTGATACGATAGACTCGATTACATATATTATGAGGTTAAGGTTAACGTATATGTTACGTAAAACAAAAAACACTTCGAGAAGAGCCATTGCAAGGGCCTTTGCAACGGCGCTTTCGTGTGTCCTGCTGATCAGCCTTCTTCCTGTCCAGAAACACTTTCTGGCAGATGAAGCGCCGATGGGTACGGTTATAGTAGACAGTGCAAACGTAAGAGATAATCCGGGTACGGTAAATACTACGGTCATCGATGTAGTTAGAAACGGTACCCGTGTTACTTTAGGAGATGTGGTAACGATCACCGATGATCCTTCCGGCAGTAATGTCTGGTGCAAGATCTCCTATACGAAAGAAGACGGTTCGACAGTATCCGGTTATGTAGTAGATTCATTCCTTTCCAAGGATGCCGATATCAATGCGGATCCGGACTTTGAGACGGAGATCGCATCTTTCCCTGAATCCTATAAGACTTATCTGCGTGCTCTGCATAAGACTCATCCGACGTGGCATTTCCGTCCGATCCAGGCACTGAAGGACTTTGATTCTACAGTTGCCGTACAGTCGAGACTCGGTGTAAGCCTGATTGAGAACTCGGTAAACGACGCGTGGAAATCCACGGAACCCGGTGCATATGACTGGAACACCGGAACGTTTACTCCATATGACGGTCAGTCATGGGTCAATGCTTCTAAGGCCGTTGTTATGTATTATCTCGATACACGTAATATGCTGAGCGAGGATATGGTTTTCCAGTTCCTCGATCTTTCATATGACTCGAAGTATCAGACGATCGATTCTGTTAAGGGGATGCTGAACGGCACATTCATGCAGGACCAGCAGATCGCTGACTTCGAAGGCAACCCTCTTTCATATGAGCAGGCATTTATTAATGCGGCAGAGGTGTACAACGCGAATCCTGTATTCCTCGCGGCGAAAGTACTTCAGGAAGTTTCTGCTAATGGAAGTAATTCCACCAGCGGAAACTATTATTCTTCTTATTACAAGAAGCAGTACACTGATCTGTATAATTTCTTCAATATCGGTGCTTCGTCCGGTCAGGATCCTGTGGCAAAAGGACTTGCCTTTGCACGTGATGGCTATATTAATCCGGACGGTTCTACCAACGCAGAAAAGAACGCGGAATACCATCTGCCGTGGAGTTCTCAATATAGAGCAGTTATGGGCGGCAGTAAGTGGATCGCACATGTATATCTCAACATCGGACAGAATTCTATCTATCTGATGAAGTTTAATGTTATTCCTACTGATGGCTCCCAGTTCGGTAACCACCAGTACATGACGAATATCAGAGGCGCTGCTTCTGAAGGAAGAAAAATGTATAACGCTTATGCGAAGGCGGGTATCCTGGATACGGAACTGACGTTTGCCATTCCGGTCTATTCCGGTATGCCGGAAAGCGCATGCCTCCTTCCGAGAGAGAGCGGTAACCCGAACTGCTATCTGAGAGAGATTACGGTCGATGGTTATGTTCTGACTCCGGCCTTTGACGCAGCAGGAACAGAATACTCTCTGGTAGTTCCGGCTTCCTGCACATCCGTCCACGTGAATGCCATTCCTGCATCAGATAAAGCATCTGTTTCCGGAGCCGGTGATATCACACTCGGTGACGGAGTGAACACGATCCAGATCAACTGTACGGCAGAGAACGGATCATCCAAGGTCTATACTCTGGATATTGCGAGAAATACTGATGCTTTCGACAGTTATTTCACGACGACGATCGGCACTGAAAGCAATTTCTTCGGCGGTGTCGAGCCGGGTACAACGGTTGGTGATGTGAAATCCAGATTCACTCTTGCTGAAGGATATCAGCTTACCTATGTAAATATGAATGGTCAGAGCAAGGATGACTCTACCGCGGTATGCTCCGGTGACCTCATTGAGATCGCGGATGCAAACGGTAAGAAAATATATATCGGTGTTATCTTTATCCGTGGTGATGCGAACTGTGACGGAAAGATCAGCGCGGCTGACCTGACACTTATCTGCCGCTATATCCTCGGTGAGGGAAGTATCAGTGAAGCAGGCGGTCATGCGGCTGACGCAAATAGAGATGGTAATATCAGTGCGGCTGACCTTACCAAGATCTGTAAGCATATTCTGCAGGAATTAACTCTTGAACAATAATCGAAAAACCGGGAAAGGTAGATTAACGATGAAAACAAGAATCAGAACATATTTGACTAAGGGAGTATCGGTGCTCGCGGCAGCGACCCTGCTCATCGGAATGCTTCAGGCAGGAAAGGTAATGGCGGATCCTTCTGCAGGCCTTTCAAAGAGCGGAAGTGCTGAAGTCGGTAAAACGATCAGCGTAAATATCAAGGTGAGTGGAGATGGCCCTTATGGCGGATACAGCGGAAGTATTTCCTACGATTCATCCTTTTTTGAACTGCAGGGGATCAGCTCGGGTAATTACGGAGCTGCGAACTTCGCCAATAACGGAAGCAGATTCGTCGATTACAACTGTAATATTCCATCCGGTTCCACGATCGTAGTCGCCAAGCTTAAATGTCTGAAAGAAGGTACATCTACTGTTTCCTGCAGTGTAAACGTTTCTGACCTGGACGGAAGCCATGACTACAGCACAGGATCATCTGCAGAGATCACGATCTCCGCGCCGGTAGTGCTTTCCGGAAATAACTACCTGAAATCTCTTTCTGTAGCACCGGGTTCACTGAGTCCTTCTTTTTCAAAGGATAAGACAAATTACCATGTTACTGTTGATGAGAACCAGACATCGATCGCAGTGTCTGCTTCCGCTGAACATGGAAAAGCAAAGGTTTCCCTTAACGGCGTCCAGAAGGATCTTCAGATGGGTGATAACACCGTAAAGGTAACCGTAACTGCTGAAAACGGTGATAAGCGTACATATAAGATCATTGTTACCAGAGGTGTTCCGACTCCGACACCTGAACCGTATCCGGTCATCGTTACTGACGGCCAGAGTTATACGATCCTTGAAAAGGAATCTCTTGAGACGATCCCGAACGGTTTCCAATGGTCAGAGACAACATACAACTCCAAGACGGTTCCTTGTCTGGTAGGACCTGACGGAACACTGATGATGTGGCTGCTTTCCGATTCCGGAAATGGTCTTTACCTCTATGATCTGGCAACCCAGACGGTAGCTCCTTGCTACAATTACAGCAAAGACGCGGTCTCTATGATGATCATTCCTTTCCCGGCCGATTTCCAGTGCCCGGCAGGCTATGAGAAGTCGACATTTGTCTATAATGAGCACGAGATCGAAGTATATAAGAACACTCTCGCGGAAAATATGCCGATGCTGGTTTATATGCTGGACGCGGAAGGAAAGAGCGGTCTGTTCTTCCTGGATGAATCTTCAGGAATGGCCATTCCTTTCCGAGGAGATCTTAGTGCGTTAGTCGCGACACCTACTCCGATGCCGACAGATACACCGACTCCTACACCTTCTCCGACACCGACATCGACACCTACACCTTCTCCGACACCGGAACCGACTTCCGGTAACGGCTTTAAGACAGCTACGATCCTTCTTGGTATCGTAAGTGCGGCGCTTCTGGCACTTGTTATCATCCTCTTTGTTTTGAGACAGAAGGACCAGAACAGACCTGAGGATCCGGATGAAGTAGAAGAGCCTGAGACAGATGAAGTGACCGATGAGGAGGCTGAGTCTTCGGAGAATGAAGGAGATCATTACTATCAGTTTGGTGATGAGGAAGAAGAACCCCGTCGTCCCGGCGCGAAAAGAGCAGGAGAAGATGAACCTGTGAAGGAAGAAGAGAAGAAGGAAGAACCGCTTCCTGATTTCCCTGAATTCCCGGAGAAGAAGCCGGAACCGGTCATTGAAGAAAAGAAGGTCATTCCTGCACCGCTCATTACGGTAGTAGATACTTCTGATAAGAAAGAGTCTTCTGATGAGGACGATAAGAAGGAAGACGATGATCTTTCTGATGATGATACACCGAAGCTTGAAGATGGAAACTCCGGTGAAACTGAGGAAGAAGGACAGGAGAATGATGACGAGTCATCTTCTGATGAGCCGGAATCCGAGGATGAGAAAGACGATGGCGAGATTTGAGATCATAGCTCCAATTAAGGGATCAGTCCTTTCGTTACAGACGGAAAGACTGATCCTTTCCGTATATAAGCCTTCCGCGGACAGGATGGTCACTGACTATCTTGTCAAAAACCGTGCTTTCCATAAGCCGTTCACGCAGAAGCATCCTGAAAGATACTACACGGTATCCGAACAGAGACAGTATCTTAAGGC
>DBYF01000043.1:22097-45449 GCA_002310155.1 Mageeibacillus sp. UBA1193
TTCTACAGCCTGATCGGCGGAGCGATGAATTCATGCTTTGTCGGTTATCATCTGGATGAAGAGTATCAGGGAAAGGGATACATGAAGGAAGCTCTCCTTGCCGGATGCGATTTCATGTTCAAGTATTACAGACTTCACAGGATCGAAGCGGACATTCTCCCTGAAAATGAGAGGTCTCTGGCCTGTGCAGCATCCTGCGGTTTTGAAAAAATGGGATATAACGTCAAATTCATGGAAATCGACGGAAAGTACCGAGATCACGTCATGATGGTCAAATTGAACCCCGGGGTCGAAATGTAATGACATTGTAATAATCATTTGCATTTATTCAAAAAGAATGGTGTACTATTAAATTAGGTGAAAAAATGAGCAAGAAGGAGCGTGTCCTATGAAACGATCTTCCATTATTGTAAAAACGCTGGTTTTGACCATGGCATGTTCTATGGTTCTTGCCTCTGCCGCTTGCGGTAAGAAGAAGAAAGAAGAAACTACGGAAACAACGGAACAGACAACGGAAACCACACCTATGGTCACCGTTCCACCGACAACTACAGAAACAACATTACTCGAGTATGGTATGACCATTGCTCCGAATGATCAGGAAGTTACCTGGAAAGAGGAGTCTTTCGAGCCGAAGGTAATGTACGTATCCGGAATTACCACATATCTTAAGGTCCGTAAGGGCCCCGGCGCCGGCGATGGTAAAGATTATGCTGTTGTAGGTAAGCTTACAAACGGTACTGAAGTCGTTGTAGTTGCTAAGACGGATAATAACTGGTACAAGCTCCAAGATGGATACTATGTATCTGCTGACTACATCAAGGATACTAAGCCGTCCTGACAGGTTTTCCGCGACTTTAAAACTTTCGAAAATTCATTATAGACAATCCGACTTTCGTGTAGTATTATATCAAGGCAAGTTTGATAAGAACTATGCGAAAGCACCGTGCGGGTGTAGTTCAATGGTAGAACTCCAGCCTTCCAAGCTGATCACGTGGGTTCGATTCCCATCACCCGCTCCATGAATGACGATCCATGTGATCGTCATTCTTTCAACGTGGGTCCATAGCTCAGCTGGATAGAGCAACAGCCTTCTAAGCTGTGGGCCGGAGGTTCGAATCCCCCTGGGCTCACCAAGAGCAATCAGACCGGTTCCGATAAGGAAACCGGTCTTTTTGTTTTATGGAACGATCCGGGAAAGAGGATTTGTGCCAAAATCGATAAATATTCAAAATTTAGTAGTATTTGTCGAATGCAACCACATGATGTTGTGGTATAATCTTATGGACTATAAATAGGTGAGGATATATATATGCCAAGCAAGTCTTCATATGGTAATGAAACCATCACCGCGTTAAAAGGCGCGGACCGTGTTCGTAAACGCCCGGGTGTTATCTTCGGATCTGACGGCCTGGAGGGCTGCGAGCACTCATTCTTTGAGATCTTAAGTAACTCGATCGATGAGGCCAGAGAAGGATATGGTGATAAGATCGAAGTCGTCCGCTATAAGGATGGTTCGATCTCTGTTGAGGACTTCGGACGAGGCATTCCTCTTGATTACAATACCAAGGAGCAGCGCTTTAACTGGGAACTGGTCTACTGTGAACTTTATGCCGGTGGTAAGTACAACAACGATACGGGCGAGAGCTATGAGTTCAGCTTGGGTTTAAATGGTCTCGGTGCCTGCGCGACACAGTATTCATCTGAGTACTTCGATGTAACTGTATTCCGTGACGGCTTCAAGTACAGCCTGCATTTTGAAAAGGGCGAGAACATCGGCGGACTTCTTAAAGAACCGACACGCTTTAAGCGTACAGGAACGATCCAGAAGTGGAAGCCGGACCGTGAAGTATTCACTGATATCAACATCCCGCTGGATGCATTTCTCCAGATCCTGAAGCGTCAGGCAGTCGTTAACAGCGGTGTTACCTTCCTCCTTAAGGATGAGGAGAGCGGAGAAGAGTATACTTTCTGCTATCCGTCAGGTATCGAGGGTTACGTTGCCGAGTTTAATGGTGAGAAGGGTCTTTCTTCTCCTGCGTCTTTCGACGGTATGGGCAGAGGTAAGGACAGAGCAGATAAGCCGGAATACAAGGTAAAGTGCCAGGTAGCGTTCTGCTTCAACAATGAGACAAATATCCTCGAGTACTACCACAACTCGAGTTTCCTCGAGCATGGCGGTGCGCCGGATAAGGCGGTCAGAAGTGCTTTTACGGCGGAGATCGACAGACAGATCCGTGCAAGAGACAAGTATAAGGCGAATGAGAGCAAGATCGTGTTCCAGGATGTCGCGGACAGCCTGATCCTCGTCACAAGTTCTTTCTCTACTCAGACGAGCTATGAGAACCAGACGAAGAAAGCGATCACGAACAAGTTTATCCAGGACTTCATGGCAGACCTGATCCGCCAGAAGCTGGAAGTATGGTTTATCGAGAACAAGCCCGAAGGCGACCGTGTCGTCGAGCAGATCCTGATCAATAAGAGATCCCGTGAGAATGCCGAGAAGACGCGTCTGAACGTCAAGAAGAAGCTCATGGGCAGCATTGATATCAATAACCGCGTAAAGAAGTTCGTCGACTGTAGAACCAAGGATGTTGAGCAGAGAGAACTCTACATCGTAGAGGGCGACTCCGCTTTGGGCTCCTGTAAGATGGGCCGTGATGCTGAGTTCCAGGCGATCATGCCGGTAAGAGGTAAGATCCTGAACTGCTTAAAAGCTGATTATCCGACGATCTTTAAAAGTGAGATCATCACGGATCTCGTAAAGGTCCTCGGCTGCGGTGTAGAGATCCAGACCAAGCATAACAAGGACCTGTCATCCTTTGACCTGTCACTCCTCCGCTGGAATAAGGTCATCATCTGTACCGATGCCGATGTCGACGGATTCCATATCAGGACCCTGATCCTGGCAATGATCTTCCGACTGATGCCGACCCTGATCCGTGAAGGTAAAGTCTTTATCGCGGAATCTCCGCTCTTTGAGATCACCTACAGAAACAAGGGTGAAGAGAAGACGATGTTCGCATATAACGAGAAGGAAAAGGCCGAGATCCTTCAGAAGTATCCGCCGGAGAAGTGCACACTCCAGCGATCCAAGGGTCTCGGTGAGAATGAGCCTGAGATGATGTGGGAGACGACAATGAACCCTGTTACCCGCCGTCTGATCAAGGTCGTTCCAGGTGATGAACAGGCAACCATGGAGACTTTTGAACTTCTGCTTGGTGATAACCTGGCAGGCAGAAAAGAGCATATCGAGCGCGACGGACATCTTTATCTTGAGATGCTGGATGTTGATTGATGTGAAGAATAGTGAAATAGAAGACCAACGAGTGAAGGATAACGAGAATGGCTAGAAAGAGTAAGAAAGATAATAGCGAGATCCCGGAGAAAGTTTCCCTGAAGGATCAGTCCCAGGGACTTCCGCCGTCACCGCCGACGCTGCAGGATATCAACGATACACTTGAGACGAACTTCATGCCGTATGCGATGAGTATCATCGTATCCCGTGCGATCCCTGAGATCGACGGCTTTAAACCGTCCCATCGTAAACTGCTGTATACGATGTATAAGATGGGTCTTCTGAAGGGCAACAGAACGAAGTCCAGTAACGTTGTAGGACAGACCATGAAACTCAATCCTCATGGTGATATGGCCATCTATGAGACGATGGTCCGTCTGGCCAGAGGTAATGGAGCGCTCCTGCACCCGTATGTCGATTCAAAGGGTAACTTCGGTAAACAGTATTCCCGTGACATGCAGTACGCGGCTCCGAGATATACTGAGGTCCGCTTGGAAAAACTCTGTGAGGAGCTTTTCAAGGGTCTGGATAAGAACGCTGTAGATTTCGTAGATAACTATGACGGAACGATGAAGGAGCCTGTACTTCTTCCTGCGACCTATCCATCGATCCTCGTTAACAGTAACCAGGGTATCGCAGCCGGTATGGCTTCGAATATCTGCTCGTTCAACATTAAGGAAGTCTGTGAAGCTACGATCGCCTACATGAAAGATCCTACTGCAGATATCCTTGAGATCATGCCGGCACCGGATTTCCCGGGCGGAGGCATCATCCTCTATGATGAATCGGCCATGCGCTCGATCTATGAATCGGGAAAAGGACCGGTCCGCATCCGTTCGAAGTATTTTGCCGATAAGAAGAATAATCTCATCGAAGTTACGGAGATTCCGTATACCACGACAGCTGAGGCAGTTATTGATGAGATCACGGATCTGGTTAAGTCCGGTAAGGTCAAAGAGATCAATGACGTTCGTGATGAGACCGACCTCGACGGCTTGAAGATCTGTATCGAGTGTAAGCGCGGTACGGATCTGGATGCGCTGATGACGAAGCTCTTCCGCTTTACAAAACTCGAGGATGTTTTCTCCTGTAACTTCAATGTCCTGATCAATGGTTATCCGAGAGTCATGGGCGTGACACAGCTCCTCGCGGAGTGGATCGTATGGAGACGTTCCTGCCAGAAGAGAGAAGTCGTTTATGAGATGGATAAGAAGAAAGATAAGCTCCATCTCCTCGATGGTCTTGCCAAGATCCTTCTGGATATCGATAAGGCGATCGCGATCATCCGTAATACGGAACTCGAGGCAGATGTTGTTCCGAACCTCATGAAAGGCTTTGATATCGACAGCCTGCAGGCGGAGTACGTCGCTGAGATCAAACTCCGTAATATCAACCGCCAGTATATCCTGAACCGTACGGCAGACAGAGAAAACCTTGAAAAAGAGATCAAGGATCTTGAGGATATCCTCAAGAAGCCGGAACGCCTGGATGCGCTGATCATCAAGGCTCTCGAGAATGTTGCCAAGACATATGGCCAGGAGAGAAAGACAGAGCTTCTCCGTGCGGAGGAGGCAGCGACATTCAGTGATTCGAACATGATCGAGGATTACCGTCTGAAGCTCTTCCTTTCCGATCACGGATATATCAAGAAGATCGCGCTTACATCTCTCCGTAATGCCGGAGATCTCAAGATCAAGGAAGACGATGCGATCGTTATGGAACTTGAGGGTACGAATAAGTCTGAGATCCTTTTCTTCTCCGATAAGGCGAACTGCTATAAGGTGAAGGGATTTGAGCTTCCGGATACAAAGCCGAGTGAATACGGCGGATACCTGCCGAACCTTCTTTCTATGGAAGACGGCGAGAGGATCATCTTCATGCATGTTGCCGATGACTTCAAGGGTAATGTGCTCTTCGCGTTCGAGAACGGAAAGATCAGTAAGATCCCGATGGCGGCTTATGAGACGAAGCAGAACAGAAAGAAACTGATTCATGCGTACTCTGATCTCTCGCCGATCGTCAGCATTCACTTCCTTCCGGAAGACGCCACTATGGCAGCTTTCTCGAATCTGAGAAAAGCCATTGTATTCGATACCTCACTGATCCCGCTTAAGACGACGCGTTCTTCTCAGGGCGTACAGGTCCTGACAAGTAAGCGCGGAAGTGTCATGACGGAAGTCAAGCGTCTCGAAGAGACAGGATTCACAGATCCGGAGTATTACCGTGTCAGAAGACTTCCGGCGATCGGCTACTATCTCAAGGAAGATACGATCGAGGACAGACAGTTGACACTTGGGGATCTATGATTCAAGATAAGTGCAGCGCAGGGAAGAGGAGATAGCTGACTCATGATGGAATTCGGCGGACACTCGGTTGCATACGAGAAGCCCCGTTCAATGGGAATGTGGATCATGATCGGACTGGGAATTGCCAGTCTGGTAGCCATGTTCGCTATCATGGTCTTCGTTACGAAGGATTCCCAGCGTCTTGCCGGTATCATGCCGGGCTTTAATGAAGCACTGGATAAGCATGATTATGACCATGCGCTTTCGATGTACCGTGATCTGAATGATACGATCATCAATCGTGATCCTGACGATGACAGAGACCTTTCCGAAGAATATGAGATCCTGACGCAGATGGAAGCACGTGTAAATGAACGTGTGGAAATGATCGAGAATAAGATCCGATACGAAAGATATCAGCCTACACAGGACGATATTGCCTTCCTTGAGGGATTAAGCGAGCTTACCGGTGCGCGTATGACGAACTGGCTGACAGGCCTTTGCGAAGAATTCCTGCTTGGAACGATCGAGAAACCGACGCTGATGTTTATCTTTGACCAGCTCGAAGGACTCAGTAACCTTACAGCCGCAGCCCGTCCGCTCCGCGCAGAGATCGACCAGATCGAGCTTTCGCGAGGTGACGTCCAAAGTGCTGAGACCTTGTTTGCTGATGCAAATTACATCGAAGCGGTAAAGTACTATGAGTATGTAATCTCCATGTCGGAAGGCTTCGTCAATGACTTTGCGAAAAAACGCCTGGAAGACTGTAAGACGGAAATGTATCAGCCGATGATGAAGATCGCGGACCATATGCTGGCGAATTTTCAGTATTATTCTGCGGAGACACTTCTTTCGGACCTGGCGAGAATCTTCCCGGATGATCAGGTCATTCAGTCCAATCTTTTCATGGCGACTTCCAACACCTCTCCGGTCGCACCATATACGGGCTCCGTCGAGGTCATCTGCGTTAAGCCGTTGATCGCGGATACAACGGTTGCTTTTGAAATGAACTATGTCTCCTCGACAGATTCATTCTTCATCACCGTATCTGAATTCAAAGCGATCCTGGAGAGTTTATATGCTAAGGGATACTGCCTTGTAGATCCTACTAACATGGCAGATCTGTCCAATCCTTCGTTCCTGACAACTTTCGATATCGTCGTTCCTGAGGGCAAAAAACCTCTGGTCATTATCCTTGAAGATTTCTCCTATACGGCGACCAGAGAAAAAGTCGGCATGTGCAGAAGACTGGTGCTGAATGACGTGGGTCAGGTCTGCGGTGAGTATGTAAGTGCGTCCGGACAGACGGTCGTAAGCAGAAACAGTGAAGCGATCGGTATTCTTGATGCTTTTGTTGAAGAACATCCTGATTTTTCCTATAACGGTGTCAAGGGCATCATCTCGCTTACGGGATATCAGTCTATCTTCGGTTATGTTACCGATGCTGACCAGGTAGATGACAGAAACAACGCACTTGAAGCAGCAGGTCTTCCGACGATCAGTCCTTCAGATAAAGAGATCGAGACGAACCGCGCGACGGTTCAGAGCATCGTGGATAAACTCAAAGACTCGGGATGGATCATGGCATCGTCTACTTACGGATTTATCAACGCCAATCATTGTGAGATGGAAACGATCAAGAATGATACCGAAAAATGGCTGGCGCAGGTTGGTTCTATTACAGGACCCGTAAATATCCTCGTATATCCGAATGGTGACTTTATCCGCGGTTCTGATGCGCGATGTGTTTATCTGAAAGATCATGGCTTCAGACTTTTCTTTGGCGCAGGACCAAGTCCGTATTATACTTACGGAGATAACTATTTGTATTATGACCGATGCATGTTGACCGGAGACACTCTGCGCAACGTTGATTATTCGAGGCTTTTTAACAAGGAGGAAGTATATGATTCCAGCAGGAAGAAAAATGCGTAAGGGAGTATCCGCGCTTCTTACTTTATCTCTTGTGCTGAATCTGCTTCTTGCGGGATGCAGTAATCTGTTCTCGCTGAGAAAAGATAATCATGAATATAAGATCATTTTCAGCGCGCAGGATCTTTTCAATGAGATATACGATTCACTGTACCGTTTTGAAGAGGACATCTATGTTCAGACCAATTCTTATGATGAGTTTATGGTTTACTGGAATCAGCTGGATAACGAGTTTGCTCTTCATTCCGCGTTCCGCGAGAAAGATATCCGTCTGTCCAGACTGGAAAAGGACGATGTCTGCAAGGTTTCCATGCATATGCAGCTGAATGCGTGCGGACAGGCGATGCAGTATCTTTATACAAAAACCGCTAAATCTTATCCGACAAAGGAAGCGGAGGAAGTCGGTGAAGCTCTCGTCGCCGTTAAGAATGAGATCATCAGGGATGGTATGTCAGATGAGGAAAAGGTCAAGGCGATCCATGATTACCTGATCTCGCACTGCGCATATGCCCTCGACCGCGATGTAAACCTCTATTCCACGGCGGATGTGCTCCTGAAGGAAGGTATGTCCCAGTGCCAGGGCTATTCGGAAGCGTTTGCGGCACTGTGCCTGTTAAGCGGAGTGGAAAGCCGCGTTATCTCCGGATCTTCCACGTTCGGATTTGGAGAAGGTGCGCATGCATGGAATCAGGTAAAGATCAACTATATCTGGTATCACATCGATGTTACCTGGGATGACCCGATCCCGGATCAGCCCGGCCTCATCCGTTACGATTTTTATCTCAAGGGTGACTTCATGATGCATCAGACACACCAGTGGTGTTCCTATTTCGAAGAGTGTTTCGTGGATTATGCTTCGTGAACTTTGAATATTGTATTACGAATCTGTGATATTTATTTTATTTTGCTAGACGAAAAAAAACTATAACACTATAATAACATTAGGTCATTATGGAGGTATCTGAGATGGCGAAAATAGATAAGTTGAACGATTTTATCGTAGAAGAGCAGATCATCTGGCAGGATAAGAAAAGAATCCTCGGAATGCCGATTTCTTTTACCAAATATTCTTTTAGTGAAAACCGTCTGTTTATTCAGAAAGGTTTATTCCGAGTAATCAAAGATGAACTCCTGATGTACCGTATTTTGGATGTTCGTCTCAAGAAGTCCTTCGGTCAGAGAATCTTTAAAGTGGGAACTATCGAGCTTTCCACAGCTGATAAGACGACTCCGATCATTCTTCTCGAGAATATTAAGAATCCGGACCGTACGCGTGATGCACTGAGTGCCATTGCTGAGAAGGAGCGCGATGAGAAGCGAGTTCTCGGTAAGGAAATGTTCGGTGTCGCTAATGACGGTGCGATCGCTCATGACTTTTACGTCGAATAAAGCATCTTTTGATATAGATCAATAACAACATCGGTCCGTGCCGATGTTGTCATTTAAGGGGATAGACAGTGGAAACCAGACTCGACAGATACGAAGGTGCACGCGAGAAAAAACTAGAACAGTTGAAACAGTTGATCAAGGAATCGAAGTATATCGTTTTCCTTGGTGGTGCGGGTGTGTCTACGGAGAGCGGTATTCCGGATTTCCGTTCCGGCGAAGGTATCTTCAATCAGGAGAGCGGTCTGTCTTACCGGCCTGTAGATATTATCAGCCATTCTTTCTTTGAAGCTCATCCTGAGGAGTTCTACGATTTTTACAGAAGAAAACTCTGTTATCCGAAAGCTCGTCCGAACAAGGCTCACCGTGCTCTTGTCCGTCTCGAGAAGCAGGGAAAACTGAAGGCTACGATCACACAGAATATCGATAATCTTCATCAGATGGCGGGAAGCCAGACTACGATCGAGCTCCACGGATCTGTTTTCAGAAATTACTGCACTGAGTGCGGTGAGAAGTATGATCTCGATTTTGTATTGAAATCCAAGGGTGTTCCGCATTGTACCAAGTGCGGCGGTATCGTCCGTCCGGATGTAGTGCTTTACGAGGAGCATCTGGAACATGAGAATATCGATAATGCTGTAAAAGCGATCAAGAAGGCGGATCTGCTTATTATCGGCGGTACGTCCCTGACGGTTTATCCTGCGGCGACATTTGCTCAGTTCCTGAAGAGCGACCGTGTCGTTATTATCAATAAGAGCTCTACATATCTTGACCTTCAGGCGATGCTGACGATCCATGACAGCATCGGAACAGTCCTGGATACAGTCATTTCCAAGTATATCCCGAAGCCGAAGCCGGAGACGAAGAAGACTGCTTCCAGAAAACCTGCTTCAAAGGCTGCTTCTAAGACTTCCGCTAAGAAGCCTGCAGAGAAAAAAGCACCGGCAAAGAAAGCTCCTGCGAAGAAAGCTTCGACAGCAAAAAAACCTGCAGCGAAGAGTACTGCCTCGAAGAAGGCGCCGGCTAAGAAAGCGGGATCGAACTCCAAGAAGAAAGATTGATCACTGAATGAGCAGTAACACGGAAAAACGTAATGCTGACCTGGATCAGAGAAGCGAAGAGCTCGACCGGGAACTCAGTGTGATACAGGATAAGGCCGGACAACTGGCAAACCTTCGTGGTGTGTCATTTATAGGTGTCCTGGCTTTTGTTATTTTGTTTTTCTCCCGTGAAGAGAAACTTGTATTCGGTATTGGCGCTGGCATTTGCCTTCTGATCTTTATCGCTTTTGTGATCCGTCATGGTCGGATAAAAGCCCAGGCGAAGCGTATCGCGATGCTTCGTGAGATCCATGATCAGTATATAGCGAGAACTGTGCATGATTTCTCCCGCCTTCCGGATGATGGAGAGGATCTCAAGATCGAGAAGCATCCGTTCTCGGGTGACCTTGATCTTTTCGGAAACAAGTCGCTTTTCCATCTGATCAGTGTTGCTCATACAGGCTATGGAAGACGTCAGCTTCAGAAGTGGCTCCTTACGGCTGCGGATGAGAAGATGGATCTTGATGAGATCCTTGCGCGTCAGAAGGCTGTAGAAGAACTGTCCGGTCAGTTGAAGCTTGTAGAGGAACTGGAGGCATCGACACAGCTGAATGTAAAGAAAAAAGCGTCTCCGCAGGCACTTCTTGCATTTATCGCTTCTGAAGTTGTATCGGCAGGCGCGGGTATTCGTTTACTCCGTATTCTGAGTACAGTCCTTCTTTGGGTAAGTTTTATTGTCGCTTTGTTCCTGAGGGGATATGCATTCTTTGTTCCTGTGTTTTTCCTTGCGGTCCAGCTGTTCCTGATGGTGATCAGCTATAAGACGAATGATGTCACTTTCTCGCTTGTGGAGAAGTTTTATCCCGAATTACGGGCCTATTCGAATATCTTCACGTCTCTTGAAAGTGTAGATGTTAAGTCTGAATATCTGCGTTCTATAAAGAAACGTCTATATGGCGAAGGGGAGTCCGAGGGCAAAGAACGTACTGCATCGAACCAGCTTCAATCCCTCTACAAGACCTGCCTTCTGATCCAGGCGAGAATGCAGCCGCTGCTGTATTTCGTTCTGAACCTGGTGTTCCCGTTTGATGAGCTCTGTCTTGCGCTTCTTGAGAAGTGGAGAAAGACTTCAGGAAGCAGGATCCCGGATAAGCTTCTTGCAATCGGTGAGTGGGAAGCACTTATGAGCCTTGCTACGATGAATGTTATCTATCCGGACGGTGCTTTTGCCGAGATAAAAGAGTCTGATAAGCCTTATTTCTCAGCTAAGGGAATCGGTCATCCGCTTATCGCCGAGAATACGCTGGTGCGTAATGATTTCGAACTGGATAAGGGCTGTGCCATGATCACCGGATCGAATATGTCCGGTAAGACGACACTCCTTCGTACTGTTGGAATCAATGCTGTGCTTGCATATGCGGGTTCCGTGTCTCCGGCGACTTCGCTGAAACTGTCGCTGATGAATATCGGAGCGTCGATGCGTATCGAGGATAATCTCGGAGAGGGTGTTTCGACTTTCTATGCAGAGCTTGTTAAGATCGAGCGTATCGTAAAGATCGCTGAGAGCGGACGGCCGCTTCTGTTCCTGATCGATGAGATCTTCCGTGGCACGAATTCAAAAGACCGTACGGACGGAGCGTGGATCGTACTTAAGAAACTTCATAAGCCATCGATCATCGGTCTGATGTCGACACACGATTATGAACTCTGTAAGATGAACACGAATGGAGAAGTTGATCTCGTCTATTATCACTTTTCTGAATTTTACGATGATGACGGCTTGCATTTTGATTATCTTCTCAAAAATGGCATGTCGACCGAAACAAATGCGAAATACCTAATGAAATTGGTCGGAATCACGGATTGATTTATACCTGCAGTTACTTGAAAATTTGCAGGAGAATGATAAAATAGTTGCAGATTTTGGAAAATGAGGTATGGTTATGGATTCCTATACACAGCAGGTAAACTTTTTTGGTAATACAAATCCGGATGAACTGATCAAGAAGTACGGTTCTCCGTTATTCGTGTATAACGAGGACATCTTAAGAAGGCAGATGAGAAGAGTCGCGGGACTTCTTCCAAATCACCGGTTTACCTCGAATTTCTCTATCAAAACTAACTCCAACCTCACGATCCTGAAGATCGCTAACGAAGAGGGACTCAATGCTGACGCGATGAGCCCGGGAGAGATCTTTGCTCTTAAAAAGGCGGGATTCCCGGCTGAACGTATCTTCTATGTTTCCAACAATGTTTCGGAAGAGGAGATGCAGTACGCGATCGATGAAGGTGTTGTTGTAAGCGTAGACAGCCTTTCCCAGCTCGAGATGTTCGGTAAGCTGAATCCGGGTGGAAGACTCTCTGTCCGCCTTAACCCGGGTGTTGGTGCCGGTCATCATGAGAAGGTTGTTACTGCAGGTAAGAAGACCAAGTTCGGTGTGGCCGCACAGGATATTGAGAAGATCCGTGATGTGGCTGCGAAGTATGACCTTCATATTATCGGATTGAACCAGCACGTCGGATCACTTTTCATGGATTACAAGCCTTTCCTTGAGGCATGCAGAAACTTCCTGCATTATGCGGAAGAGTTCGATGAACTCGAGTTCCTGGATTTCGGCGGCGGTTTCGGTACACCTTATCATAAGCTTGCTGATGAGCCTGAATTCGATATCGAGACATTCAAGAAGGAACTCGATGCTCTTCTTACCGAGTGGAAGAAGAACGGCGGCAAGGATGTTCTTTTCAAGACCGAGCCCGGCAGATATATCGTCGCTGAAGGTGGCGTGATCCTCGGCGGTGTTCATTCTGTAAAGGAAAACTACGGCCATAAGTATGTAGGTACGGATATCGGAATGAACGTCCTTATGAGACCGGAACTGTATGACTCCTGGCACGATGTTGAGATCTACAGAGATGGTAAGCCGGTTACGGATGGCGATCGTGAAATTTACTCTGTTGTCGGCAATATCTGTGAGAGCGGAGATATCGTTGCGAAGGACCGTGAACTGCCTGTTACGAAGGAACATGACGTGGTCGTTGTCCTAGATGCAGGTGCTTACGGATTCTCCATGAGTTCCAACTATAACAACCGTCTGCGTCCTGCAGAGGTGCTGATCAAGAGCGATGGATCTGATGTTCTTATCAGAAGAAGAGAGACTCTTGATGATCTCATGAGATGCTTTGATATCTGATAACTGATTTTTTTCTTAACTATCAGCATTATTATCCCTTGTTACAACGCGTCTTATATTTTATAATAATATAAGGCAAACTGTCTGGGGGTGTTTATGGCTGATTTTGCTGAGATACTACAAACGTATAGTTCACTAGCTGTGGACTATACCGCTTTATATGAATTGGGTGATCCGGGACTTCTGAATTCTCTGGCTGATTACATTGCTGATCAGCAGAAGACAGTATTTGTAAGTAAGTCTTTCAAGGTCATGCATGAATGTGTCCAGCGCGCCAATAATCCGAAAGACAGAGCTATCTACGGAGCGATCAAGAATCTGATGCGTTCCCTGATCGACGCGAAGCTTCTCCGTGCCAGCAAAAGTGCCTCCAGTGTAGACTTTTTCCTTGAACATATCGGTAATGAGGATGAATGTCTCTTTATCGGCCGTAATGGTAATTCTTTCTCAAGACTCCGCAATATCAACGCGCAGGGTAAATGTGCCGTCTTTGTTGTTAATCACGGACGGATCAAGTTCTATAAATCCCTGGCTGAGTGTCTCGAGGCAGAAAAGCCCTATACAGTTAATCCGATTTCCGGAAATAGTGATTTTATAGCGAGTGATAATTACTTCAGCGTAGGTGACATCGTCTGCACGGATGATGGAGAGGAGATCACCCTCACTTCTCTGATCAGTACCGGCGCTGAGGGCCTTGTTTTCTGCACCCAGCATGAAGAGTGGGTAGCAAAAGTTTATCACCGCGGAGGTATCACCCCGCTTCGCTGGTATAAGCTGATGAAGATGAGAGCCCTGGAGCTTGAGACCGACAATATATGCTGGCCGTGCCGCCTGCTTTTCTCCAGAAACCGTATTCCTGTAGGCTATATGATGAGAAAAGCATCCGGAACCACGATCAGCCGCGCTTTTGACGGACCGGACGCAATGGAGAAATACTTCCCCGGATGGACGCGCCTTTCTATTGTAAACGCGACGCTTTCATTCCTTTACAGCATGGAATATCTCCATCTCCATGGTGTTATCGCCGGTGATATCCAGCTTAAGAACGCTATGGTCGAGGATGAAGAGCACATTTTCATGATCGATATGGACAGTGCCCAGTATCAGGATCTTCCGTGTCCTGTAGGTACTGAAGAGTTTACACGTCCGGAACTGTGGGATAAATCGTTCGTAACGTTCCTGCGCAGACCTCAGGATGAAGACTATTCCATCGCTATTCTGGTATTCTCCATGCTTTTCTGCGGACAGCATCCCTATGCGCAGAGAAACGGTCTGGAAATGCTGAGAGATGAGATGGAAGCGCATTCTTTCCCGTATACTGTGGATGATTCGGAAAATGAGAGGATCCCTTACGGCGGATACGACAAGATCTGGGATGCGCTGACTCCGACACTGAAGGATATGTTTGTACGTGCTTTCAAAGACGGAGAGCTTTTTGATTCTCTTGAGTGGGCATGCGCGCTGCGTGAATACCGCGAGAAACTGATGGCGTTTGAATATCCGAACGCGGAAGTCTACAGAGTATTCCCGTACTTCGTGAAGGAAGTAGAGGCTCCGGCAAAGAGAACCGGTAAGATGAGTATCCGTGAAGCAGTCATGAATATGAACTCAGCCGAGATGAGCAGCCAGTACACGTCGCAGATGCCATCATCACACGTAGCTGACCAGAAGAAGCGCCCTGAAGTGAATCACCCATCCTTTAAAGGAACACTGCAGCCGCCTTCTGAAAGAGCGATCAAGCCGGCTAATGGAAATGCTTCTCAGGCCAGTGCACTCGTGAACCGTATGAATGCGATAAGTGCGAATAAAGAGAAACAAGCGGCTGAGGAAGCTTCTTCCCAGTCGAAACAGAAGGACTCTGATCAGCCGACGGGATTTGGCAGATTCTTCCGTAAGAAGAAGAATTAATGAGACCGTTTCAGAGAATGGGAGAACTTCTTTGATATTCATGCCTAGTATGGCGAACTTGGAGGAAAAGACAGTATGAGTAATGAAGTTGGTGGTTTTTCAAAATCGGATTTTGGCAGCAGCACGAGACGTCGTCTGCCGATCTGTTTCTGCCTGGACATCAGTGGTTCCATGACCGGTTATCCGATCGATCAGCTCAATGATGGACTGCAGAGCTTTTTCGCTTCGATCCGTGAGAATGAAGAGACAAGATCTTCAGCGGATATCGCGATCATCACTTTTGGCGGCTCAGTCGATATTTTCCTTCCTTTCGGAAAAACAGGACAGAATTCCTCGATCCCGCGTCTTCAGGCGACAACAAGCCTTACACCGATCGGTGAAGGAATCCTGACAGCGCTCGAGCTTCTGAATGCCAGAAAAGAAGGCTATAAGGAGATGGGCATCAAGTACTATCAGCCGTGGCTGGTCGTTATCACAGATGGTGCGCCTCAGGGTACTAACGCAGTTGAGAATATGGAAAAGGCGATCGAGGCCGTTCGTGAGCTCGAAGATAATGACAAACTGGTCGTATTCAATATCGGTGTAGGTTCCAGTGCGGACTTCCCGATGCTGCAGAGACTTTCCGGCAAGAGAGAGAAGCCGATCTCGATCAGTACAGCCCAGTTCGGTAAGCTCTTTGCTTTCCTCGGCTCGAGTAGTTCTTCTGTTGTATCTAACAGCATGAACAACGATGCGCTCTACAATTTGAACCCCGAACCGGAAGGAAGTGCCATGGCGATGGACGATTTCTTCAAAGCAATCCAGGAGAATCAGTGATCGATGGCAGAATTACCCGTACTCGTTAATGTTTCTCTGATCGGAAACAAACATATCAATCGCGGAACTCCTTGTGAGGACGCATCCTGCACACTTTCCAGAAATGGAGTGTCTGTCGTCTGCGTGGCGGATGGTGCCGGCGGATCGAAGTACACGCATGCGCGTTTTGGCGCCAGATGCGCGGTAGACTGTATCGCGAACCTTCTTTGTGACCATTTCGATGCTTTCTATTTTGAAAACCGTGAGAGCATCTCGAGAAGTCTTCTGGTTACTGCCGTTCATTCTTCGATGGCCGATCTTCTGGTCGAGCATGAACTGGATGGACTGGAAAGACTTTCCTGCACGCTTCTTTTTGTCGCGGTGAAGGGTGACCTGGTGCTGGCCGGACATATCGGTGATGGTATGATCTGCCGTGTTTCTTCCCATGGAGTATCGCCTCTGACACTTCCGGCGAATGGTGAAAATGCTTCTTCGACATACTTCATCACGTTCCCGAACGCGCATGAATATCTGAAGTTTATCCGTACGACTACGGATGAGACGCATGCTTTTGTATTGATGACGGATGGTGTCGAGGAAATGGTCTATGATTCCTCTACACAGCTTGTCCGTCCTGTTGTCGCCCGTCTTGCGGAGCTCGCTTCCAAGGGAAAAGAACAGGCGGAAGAAGAACTGGCCTCGACGATCAAAGAGTTCGTGATCGGTGCCGGACAGAATACGGATGACGCTTCTGTTGGTATTTTGTATTTGCCTCAGACAGAGGCTCCTGATTTTGGTAAGATGAAAGACAGCAAGGAGAAGTTCGAGAGAAATCACGACGATACTATCCGTGCGGTTCAGATGGAGTGGGTGCCGAAGGTAAAGCATGCTCAGGAGATCCTTTCCGGATTGAATGGACAGAAACCTCAGCAGAGTACCGGAGCTGCTCCGTCCGAGGACGAGCCGGAAGAACCGGTAAAGAACGTAAAAGAAGAAACGAAACCTGCCACTTCAGGGGATGAAGTGAAAGAGGATAAAGTAGATAGTGAAGCAAAAACGGCTGACAAAGGAGAGGAGACCGGATCTGCGGCAGTACCTTCCGGCGGAAAGATGGTTCCGCTTTGGGCATTCCTGCTGATGAGCGGTGCCTTTGTCTGTATGGCAATTGCATGGATTATAAGTCTGATCTGATTTTGGGGGAAGGGTCATGAGCGACGAGATTAGAGAGAAAAAATATAAGTTTGAATCTTCGATCAAACTGCCGGATATGCAGGAGATCCTGGATGCTGCTTCGGATTTCACACCGCCGTCTGATAAGAAAATCGAGGTGGCACCTAGTGAGACGCAGGAGCCGGAGAAGAAGAGCGTCCTGGAGCTTGCGCATAAGGTCGATCTTTCTCCGGAACAGCAGGAACTCCAGAAACTGGGTATGGCTGTTGCTAATGAAGAAGTCCGTAAGGCTAAGGAAAGAGAACAGCAGCGCGCTGAGGAACTGAGACGTCTGCGTGCTGAGCGTGAAGAGCTTGCTGCTAAGAAGGCCGAAGAAGAGAAGATGATCGCTGATGAAGAGATGAAGAAGGCGATCCAGGCGGCCAAAGATAAGGCTCAGGCGAGAAAAGACGCAGCATCTGCAGAAGAAGCACGTCTGGCTGCCCAGCAGGAGCATGAGGCGAAATCTATCGAGGAGCAGATCGAAAGCATGCCGACGGAGGGTCTTAAGTTACCTTCGTTCGTTACGAAGATGCCTCCGGTCGTCCCGAAAGAGGAGACTTCGAAAGAAGAGGCTCCGAAAGAGGAAGAGACTATGGTCGATATCTCTGAGGTTGCAGTCAATCCGTTTGTTGAGAACGCTATGAAATACCGTCCGATCGCTAAACCGAAAGAAGAGTTTAAAGAGACGATCCTCGAGAATGACTATAAAGATGAGATGGATCTCAAAGAAGACTCATCCGAGTCTGTTGATGACAGTTTCCTTGATTTTTGATTTCTGATCAGGAAAGCTTAAAATACAGAAGCAGAAGATATGCACCCTCGATCATTAAGTGGACGAGGGTGAATCTTTCTGTAACCATCTGATTCGCCCAGCTCCATTCTTTTCTGCAGTGATCGTGAAGAGGGGTTCTGATCTTACTCATAAACTTCTTCTTGGTGATGCGGCATACGGCCAGCTTAAAGAGCGAAGATCCGCCGTCAAGTACGAGCGGCAGGCAGATGATGATGTAAGAGAACGGGTTTCCCGATGCCATAGCAAAGAATGCCAGGAATACACCGATCGCCTGAGAACCGGAGTCGCCCATGAGAAGTGTGCTCGGGTGGCAGTTGTACCAGAGGTAGACCAGAAGAACGACGCAAAGGTAAAGCATGACGTTGTTCATCATGGTGACGCGATGTGTCATGACGGTCATGGCGAAGAATGTGACAGTGGAGACCATTGTAAGGTTTCCGCAGAGTCCGTCGACACCGTCGGAAGCGTTTGCGAAGTTGATCGATACCCATACCAGGCAGGAAGCCAGGAAAATGTAGAGTGGTTGCGGGATATCGATGACCATATCCAGCATGTAAATATCTATGGAAAGCGGGAACAGGAAAGAAGCAAGAGTACCGGATCCGATTGCGATCACAACATCCGTGAGTCCTTTCATTGTTGCCGACCAGGGCTTGCGGTCGTCTAAGTAGCCACATATCATTGCGGCCATAGCGCAGGTATAAAGAAGTAAATACTCCCAGGTTACACGGGAGAAAAGTCCAACGCCGACAAACATACTGGAGATAAAGATCACACCGGCGGATGTCGGCTTGCCTTTTGCGGATGCGCCATCTACAGCAAATGCTCTGCCACCGTCGGAAGGGAGTCTCTTATTCTGGTGATGAATGGATACAAAAGTAAAGATCAGAGTGAAAAAAGGTCCGATCAGATACCAGTATCGTGTTTGATATAAATATGTGAACAAGAAGAAGGCCCCCTAACTTCGTGCGTTTCAAATTAGCACCTATGATATCACAATTCCTAATTATATAGTATAATATACGGACGAATGTTATTGAAAAGAAACGTAATGAAGAAAGTTAGGTGTTGAAAACATGGATTTTAGAAAAGCCGTGGCTATGAAAGTATCGGAATTGACGGAGCTTGATCTTGAGAGCGTAAACCGTCTGATCGAGATACCTCCGCAGGAAGATATGGGTGATTTTGCGTTCCCTTGCTTTACTCTTGCCAAGACGATGCGAAAAGCGCCGAATATGATCGCTTCCGATCTTGCCGGATCTGACAAACTGGCGGAACCCTGGCTTTCCCGTGTTGAGGCTAAGGGCCCGTATCTGAACTTCTTCGTAGACAGAGGTGCTTTTGCCAAGGAGATCGTATCGGATGTCCTTTCTAAAGGTACCACATATGGCCAGTCCACTGAAGGTGAAGGAAAGACCGTTATCGTAGAGTTCTCTTCTCCGAATATCGCAAAGCCGTTCCATGTAGGACACGCTTTTACCACGATCCTCGGACATTCCCTGTCCCGTATCTATGAGAAACTCGGCTATAAGGTCGTCCGCATGAACCACCTGGGTGACTATGGTACACAGTTCGGTAAACTGATCACGGCTTACCGTCTCTGGGGCGATGAAGCTGCTCTTGAGAAGGATCCGATCACTGAGCTTCTCCGTATCTATGTCAAGTTCCATGAGGAAGAGAAGAATGATCCTGAACTGACGACCTCCGCGAGAGAAAACTTTAAGAGACTCGAGGATGGCTGCGAAGAGGAAGTTGCCCTCTGGCAGAAGTTCCGTGACATGTCTCTCGTTGTTTTCGAGCAGCTCTACAAGAGAATGGGCGTTACTTTCGATAACTATAACGGTGAATCCTACTACGCGAAGATGGCCGATCAGGTCGTCGATATGCTGAAGGAAAAGAACCTTCTGGTCGAGAGTGAAGGCGCACAGGTCGTCGACCTCGAAGAATACGGTGTTCCGCCGTGCATCATCTTAAAGAGTGACGGAACTACAATCTACGGAACCCGAGATCTGGCAGCGATCCTCTATCGTGATGAGAACTACCACTTCGATAAGAACATCTATGTTGTAGGTATCCCGCAGGCTCTGCACTTCAAGCAGGTTTTCTCCACGCTGAAGAAGGCCGGCTATGAGTGCGCAGATAAGTGCGAGCACGTTGGCTTCGGTCTTGTTAAATTCCAGAACATGAAGTTCTCTACCCGTGACGGTAATATCGTACTTCTCGAAGAACTCCTCGACGAGAGTGTAGCGAAGACGTATGAGCTGATCAAGGCGAATGCGGAAGCCAGAAACTCCGATATGTCTGATGATGAACTGAAGGCGATCGCCGAAAAGGTCGGACTCGGTGCAGTCATCTATACCTATGTTAAGGCCGGAAGAGAAAGAGATATCGTATTCTCCTGGGATACAATGCTCGACTTCGAGGGCGATACCGCTCCGTACCTGATCTATACATACGCACGTACACGCTCCATCCTGAGAAAAGCGAAGGAGCAGGGCTTTACTCCTGTCGGATCCGGAAGTGATCTTCTGAATAAGTTAAGCGGCGACGAGGAGTTTGCCTGCGTTAAGACCATCGCGGATCTTCCGGATGCCATCCGTAAGGCAGCTGCGAGCAATGAGCCGTTCATGGTTTCCCGTGCGGTAGCTCAGATCGCCAGAAGCTTTAACCGTTTCTATAATAACTGCTCGATCCTCGGCGGAGATGACGCTGAACTTAAGACCGCAAGACTTGCACTCTGTGAAGCCGTATGTGACGCGATCGAGGCAGGTACATATCTGCTGGGCATCTCTGTTGTTGAACAGATGTAATTGAGCATTAGAGGAGAGGTCATACATGCCGGAAGAAAACATGAAAATGCCTAAGTTCTCGGAGATCGAGTATTCCCGACCGTCCGTGGAACAGTTCCGTGAATGTGCCATGAGCACGAGATTAAAGCTGATGGCGGCACGTGACGCGGATGTAGTCGAGACAGCCATCATGGCATTTCAGCGCGAGGTGAGTGCTTTTGACACGGCATATACGATCTGTATGATCCGCCATGACCTGGATACTGTCGATCAGTTCTGGAATGATGAGATGGATTTCTTCGATGAGAACTATCCGGTCATCTCCGATCTTTCAGCTAGTGTATATACAGCGCTTCTTCATTCGGAGATCAAGGATGAGCTGATCGAGAAGTTCGGTGACATGATCTTCCGTAAGATCCAGATCCAGAGAGAGATCGTAAGTTCCGAAGTCCTCGATGATCTTGCTGAGGAGAGCTCACTGGAGAATGAATACAGCCAGATCCTTTCTGAAGCGGATATCCTCTTTGACGGGGAGCACCAGACGATCTCCACAATGACACCTTTCCTGGAGTCTACGGACCGTGAGGAAAGAAGAAAAGCGCATAAGGCCGTATCGGACTACTACGCCGGACAGAAGGAGAAGTTTGACGAGATCTATGACAAGATGGTCAAGATCCGTACTACTATCGCCAAGAAACTCGGATTCAACAATTTCGTGGAACTGGGTTATAAGCGTATGGAGAGATACGACTATGACGCGGAGAAGGTAAAAGAGTTCCGTGACAATGTCGTTAAGTATATCGTACCGATCACTTCCGAGATCAGAAGACTTCAGAAGGGCCGTCTCGATCTTGATAAACTGCTGTATTACGATCTGCCATGTCTCTTTGTGAACGGCAACCCTACACCGAATATTCCGCAGGAGAAGTATTTCGAAACGGGATCTCAGATGTTTGCCAAGATGTTTGATAAGACTCCGAGCTTCTTCCAGGTACTGGGAGAGCATGACTTCATGGATCTTTTCTCCAGACAGAACAAGGCGACCGGCGGTTACTGCGCGAGCCTTCTGGATTACGGTATCCCGTATATCCTTATGAACGCGAACCATACCGCGGATGATGTGGCGACGATGGTCCATGAGTCCGGACATGCCTATGCGGCATTAAGAAGTATCGACTCGTCCCAGTTTATCGAGTGCCTGTCTCCGACACTGGAGGCCTGCGAGATCCATTCGACGGCGATGGAGTATCTGTCTTATCCTTTCATGGAGATGTTCTTCGGTGAGCATGCGGATGCGTACCGTCAGCAGCATATGACGCTGGCGATCCTTTTCCTTCCGTATGGATGTCTCGTAGATGAATACCAGCATGTGGTCTACAGTAATCCGGATATGACTCCGGAGGAGCGTCATGCCGCATGGAGAGAACTTGAGAAGAAGTACCAGCCGGATATCGATTATGACGGCGATTCCTTCTATGAGCAGGGCGGTGCCTGGATGAAGAAGGAACATATCTTTACTTCTCCGTTCTATTATATCGATTACTGTCTCGCTCAGGTTTGCGCGCTTCAGCTCTGGAGCATCGCGAGAAAGAACAGAAAGAAAGCGATGATGATCTATGAGCACCTTTGTGCGGCAGGCGGTACGAAGACGCTGATCGATCTTGTCGAGTCCGCGGGTCTCGAGTCACCGTTCTCCCTGGACGTTATGAAGAAACTTGCTTATCAGGTGTGTGATTATCTCGATCTATGAAACTGCCGGAAGCTTTTATAACAAGAATGAATAAGTATTTCGAAGAGAAAGGTCGCCTCGATGAAGAGGAGGCTTTCTTTTCGTCTTATGAAAAAGCACCCGTACACGGTATCCGGTGGAACCGTCTGAAGATGTCTTCTGATCAGTACGGAGAGTACATGAAGAAGATGGACCTTTCCTGTGATCCTGTAACCTGGTGTGACGGCGGTTTCTATACGCCCGATATCTCCCTGGGAAAAGATCCCTATTACCATGCAGGTGCCTATTATATCCAGGAACCATCCGCGATGCTGCCGGCCTCTGTGCTCGGTACGAAGCCCGGAGAGTTTGTTCTGGATATGTGCGCCGCTCCCGGAGGAAAAGCGACAAGGATCGCGGAAGATCTTAAGGGCGAGGGACTTCTTGTCGCCAATGAGATCAATACTGAGAGATCCAGAGCGCTCCTTCGTAATCTGGAACGCTGCGGCGCAGGAAATGTCGTGATCCTGAATGAGGATCCGGCGCATATGACTAAGACGTTCAAGTGCTTTTTCAACAGGATCATTATCGATGCTCCATGCTCCGGCGAGGGAATGTTCAGGAGAGATCCGTTCGCGCCGAAAAGCTGGGAGAAGTTCGGGCCTTCAAGCTGTGTCCCGATCCAGACGAATATCCTGGGATACGCGGATGAGATGCTTATGCCCGGAGGATCGATCGTTTATTCGACATGTACCTTTGGTGAGGCAGAGAACGAGGACCGGATCAATGATTTCCTCGAAAAGCACCCGAACTATGAGATCGTTCCACATCGTGAGCTTTCCGGTGTAACGCATGACGATGAGGGCATGATGCGTATCTGGCCGCATAAGACGAACGGTGAAGGTCATTTCTGTGTGCATCTGAGAAAACTTGAGGAGTCTTCGGATGTGGCTCCGGAGGATCCCAGAAAGACCGATGGAAACAAAGGATCGTCCCAGTTCGTATTCACGAAGTC
>DBYF01000113.1:0-829 GCA_002310155.1 Mageeibacillus sp. UBA1193
TACCTCTCCATGTTTCAGTTCCTGCGGGCAGATCTCCGTATCGACCCACAATAACAAACAACCCTACTTTAACTATATCTAGTGTTTCTTCTGACTTCAACGAAAGTGACGCATCACTTATAATCCTGTAACGAAGGGGACACAAAACACCGTGTTATGGCGTCTTTTTTCGTCTTCAGGAGAGTTTTAAGAAACGGTTAACTTTGATTACGCTATATTCACTTGCTTGCGCCGCTATTGTATAATGTGCAGTAGTGAGGAAAGAATACATGTTCTGCCAAAGGAGACAGGCGGAGGACCTGTGGCGGAACAACGAAAGATAAGGAGAAACAAATTATGAAATGTCCGAAATGTCACAGCGAGGGATGCCAGATCATCACAGAGACACAGACCTCGGGTAAAGATTATTCAGTAGGAAAAGGCTGCTGCGGCGCAATGTTCCTTCAGAGCTGGTTCGGTCTTCTCTGCGGATTCTGCGGCGAAGGCAAGAAAACCAAGACCAAGAACTTCTGGATCTGCCACAACTGCGGTCATAAGTTTAAGACATGAGTGCCCTTGAGAACAAAAACTTGAATACCGTGGCCACTAAGCGTGACAAGCGCTGGGTGTCCTGGATGGAGTTCTGCGGGAAGTTCGCGGGATGTCATCAGATGCCGGAACGGAGCTTCTTTCTCGGAGAATACCAGTTCCCGCTGTGTGCCAGGTGCACGGGGATCCAGATCGGCCGCCTGATCGCGGTCCTTCTGTTCCCGTTCGTCCTGATCCCGATGAAGATCGCGCTGACCGTGCTCCCTCTTCTTCTGCTGCCGCTTGCCATCGACGGGCTGGT
>DBYF01000113.1:997-12930 GCA_002310155.1 Mageeibacillus sp. UBA1193
CATGCCCCCTGCTTATGATATAATTTATAAGATTATAGTATTGTATCGAACTATCAATAGTCTTTTGAAAGGATGGATATTGAAGTGAAAAAACACATAAAAACTTTCGCAACAATCTGTGCAGTAGCCATGATCTTCAGCATGTTCTCCGCGACTGCTTTCGCAGGCAACGAAGAACCGGCTTCGAACGATCCGGCCGTAGTCGAGAACTTAGACGACACACAAGAGCAGGCAACTCCGGCGCAGGGCACAGAAATCACACAGACTTCCATCAATGCCAACGGTAAACATTTACCGGTCGTATCCGGCACATACACTCTTATGGAGGATGTCACCGTAGAAAGCACCGCGCAGATCGAAACAAATGATGCACAGATCACGATCAACCTCAACGGGCACACCATCACCTACACCGGTACCGAAAGCATGTACATCGTTGGTAAGACTAGAGGTGTTAAATCAGATGGAACCGGAGTTCCTGATGCCAACAAAACTATTACCGGTGTTACATTAACGATCGAAGGTCCCGGTACGATCACCGGCGAAGGCGTTACAGGCACCGGTTCAACGGACTATTGGATCAATGGTAGCAAAGTCGGAACTAATAAATTCAGAGGCGGATGCATCCTGGTTGAGTGGAGCAACACCTTTATTCTTGAGGGTGCTACGATAACCGGATTTGAAGCTTCTGATGAAGGTGGCGCGATCTGCGTTTCTAATGGTGCTACATTCGTCATGAATGGTGGTGCGATCACTAATTGCTCTGCCGGCAAAGGCGGTGGGGCTATTTCCGGTAACGCTTCGAGTGATGCTCATGGACCCAATGGAGAAAACATCACAGCATCAGTAACTATCAATGACGGTACCATAAGCGGTAATGAGGCCGGACAACTCGGTGGCGGTATCAGAATCAACAGATGCCACTTCTACCTGAACGGCGGCGAAATCACCAACAATAATGTATTGAACACTGATGCGACTAATGGCGCCGGCGGTATCCAGATCTTACATTCCAAAAATGGTTCACATGTAGTAGAGTTTCAGGGTTCGCCCAGGGTTTATGGAAACAAAGCCAAAGGCATTGTTAATGCTGATAGAGCAAATATCTTTTTGGATGGCTGTACGATTACATTAGGCGGTGATCTTTCAGAATCAGCCAAGCTTGGTTTTTCCTCGACATCTACTGGTTCAAACTGTTTTAACATCAACGGCAAAAGCTATTCATTGAATAGCCTTGTTTGCGATAAAGAAGACTTCATTTCATATGTTTCAGGCAGTTATGTAAAGATGAAGGCATTCACTATGCCTAAGGTAAGTGGTTATAACATCGGAATCAGCGGAGAGATCCTTTTCAAGGTTTATGTGAATTTTGGTCAAGCAGTTCAATCGGATGTTTCAATTAATTACACATACTCGTATAAGAAGACCGGATCTAATGAGGTGGTTTTCAATAAGGATGTTACTGAGTTTGCTCATAACGATAATGGCTATTATTTCGTAATTCCTGTTCAGTCAGCTTGTATGACATCACCGATTACGATCACGCTTACTTATCAGGGCAAGGAAACGGAATATACAACGACGGTTGAAGAAGTTGCTTATGATTCAGTAGAGCAGGATGCGTCCTATGAGAATCTCGTTAAGGCTCTACTAACTTATGGCGGATATGCGCAGATACAGTTGAAAATCAATACAGACAAACTGCCTGTGGTCTCCGGCGTGAATTTCACAGAGAATTTCACCTCAAATCCTGCGCTTAATGCTCAGGAATATGATGCCGGCAACGATGCTTTTGACGGAGCCGTACTGTCGCTGCTCTCAGAGACAAACATCAAGCTGTACTTTAAGAAGTCCGCTTTTGAAGGAGCTACTTCTGCTCCTACGATGACGATCTCGAACGGATCTTCATCTTACGAGGTCACAGGTACTTCCAGTGGCAGCGATTATGTGTATACTATTAAGGGACTTACTGCAGATGCAACGGGCTTCCCTGCAACTGCGTATAACAGTTCTTTCACCTACAGCGTCGGAGGCGTAAGCGGAGAGTATTCCGTCTACACTTACCTTCAGGTCGCAAAAGCCAAGGGCAAAACCGCCATGAAGAATCTGGCTGAAGCTTACTACAATTTCGCTAAGAAGTGCGAAGCTTTGGCAGGATAAGGAGATAACGATGGATAAAATGGTATATGAAGAGTGTCAGATCGAAGTGATCGTATTCGAGGAATGCGATATTATCACTGATAGCGACTTCGATAGCGATAGGTTATAATTCATTAATCTGACTACTCGTCGTTATATCTTCTTATAAGATATGACAGGAAAAAAGAAACTCAAAGACCTCCCTTGGGAAACTCAAGGGAGGTCTTTTCTTATGTGGAAAGGCTCGGGAAAAAGTGCTTTTGACATATTGAAATGAAAATCATTTCAGAGCGAAAAAACCTAGAAACCGCACGATTTTTCGGTTGTTATTTACGTCAGATTTGCTATAATATACGAGGTGTTATTGTGTGCCGATTTCGAGATCTTGTGTGCACAATGGCTACATGCAATTATTTCGAAAGGGGTTTTCAACATGATCAAGACACATGAAGTTGAACAGATGACTTGCGTTGCAAAGGGCTGCAACCACGGTCCGGCTCCGATTCCTGAAGAAGGAAAGTGGATACAGGCCAAAGAAATTAAGGATATCTCCGGTTACACACACGGTATCGGCTGGTGTGCACCGCAGCAGGGCACATGTAAGCTGTCCCTGAACGTTAAGGAAGGCGTTATCCAGGAAGCTCTCGTTGAGACCATCGGATGCACAGGTATGACTCACTCCGCAGCTATGGCTGGTGAGATCCTCCCGGGCAAGACGATCCTCGAAGCTCTCAACACAGACCTCGTTTGTGACGCTATCAACACCGCTATGAGAGAACTGTTCCTGCAGATCGTTTACGGTCGTACACAGTCTGCTTTCTCTGAGGGCGGTCTTTCTATCGGCGCTGGCCTCGAGGACCTTGGTAAGGGTCTCCGTTCCCAGACAGGTACTATCTTCTCTACTCTCGAGAAGGGTCCCCGTTACCTCGAACTCACAGAAGGTTACATCGTTAAGCTCGCTCTGGACGCTGATGATCAGATCATCGGTTACCAGTACCTGAAGATCGGACCGATGCTCGATCAGATCAAGTCCGGTAAGGACGCTAACGAGGCTTACCAGGCTAACCTCGGTACATACGGCAGATTCGACAGCGCAGTTCGTTACATCGATCCGCGTAAAGAGTAAGGAAGGAGATTAAAGATTATGGCATTGTTTGAAAGCTATGACAGAAGAATAGATCAGATCAACAAGGCTCTTAACGAGAACGGAATCTCTTCCATCGAAGAAGCTAAGAAGATCTGCGACGAAAAGGGTATTGATCCTTATAAGATTTGCGAGAGCACACAGAACATCTGCTTTGAGAACGCAAAGTGGGCTTACGTTGTAGGTGCTGCTATCGCTATTAAGAAGGGCTGCACAAAGGCTGCTGACGCTGCTGAGGCTATCGGTATCGGCCTTCAGGCTTTCTGCATCCCGGGTACAGTAGCTGATGACCGTAAGGTTGGTCTTGGCCACGGTAACCTCGCTGCTATGCTCCTCCGTGAGGAGACAGAGTGCTTCGCATTCCTCGCTGGCCACGAGTCCTTCGCTGCTGCTGAGGGTGCTATTAAGATCGCTGAGATGGCTAACAAAGTTCGTGTTAAGCCTCTCCGTGTTATCCTCAATGGTCTGGGTAAGGATGCTGCATTCATCATTTCCCGTATCAATGGTTTCACCTATGTACAGACACAGTTCGATTACTACACAGGCGAGCTGAAGATCGTTAAGGAAACTCCTTATTCTGATGGTCCGCGTGCTAAGGTTCGCTGCTACGGTGCTGACGACGTTCGTGAGGGCGTTGCTATCAACTGGAGCGAGAACGTTGACGTTTCCATCACAGGTAACTCCACTAACCCGACAAGATTCCAGCATCCGGTAGCTGGTACATACAAGAAGGAAAGAATTGCTGCNNGTTGCTTCCGGTGGTGGTACAGGTCGTACACTGCATCCGGATAACATGGCTGCAGGTCCGGCTTCCTACGGTATGACAGATACAATGGGCCGTATGCACTCCGATGCTCAGTTCGCAGGTTCTTCCTCCGTTCCGGCACACGTTGAGATGATGGGCTTCCTCGGTATGGGTAACAACCCGATGGTTGGTGCTTCCGTTGCTGTAGCTGTTGCTGTTGAAGAGTGCATGAAGTAATACTTCAAGCGCTAAGAAATTAACGCACAAAACAAAACCGGCTCCCTTTCGAGGGGGCCGGTTTTTTGTTGGTTTGAATTGTTTAGTTAGTGAAACTGCGAACCCGGGTACTTCTTCCCGTCTTCTACCGGTCAATAACTGTATAGGTCTTCGTACTTCGCGTATCTCTCTGCGATATCGTAGCTGTCGCTGACATCGGAATACTTAGTAACATTCACGAAGAACATGATCAGAGCGATCGAGGCGATGACCAGTGCGGTGATCACCACGGCATTCTTGCTCTTCTTAACGAAGCACATTACGATCATGACGATGGCAACTGCGAGAGCAGCAAGACCGATCCAGAACAGTACGAACCATGTCGAGCAGTTCGACTTAAGTTCCTTCGCGGTTGAGGTAAAAGTATTTACGTCTACGTCTAAACCAAGTTCGATCATATAGAGGATCAATGCAAGAATCGCACTGACCAGGCCGACGATGGCGAGTGTCTTCTTCTGCTGCGGAGCAGCGTAACCATACTGTGTCGGATAACCCTGCATCGGATACGGCTGCGGAGGCATCTGCTGGGGCATTCCCTGCGGCATGGGCTGCATCGGCTGCTGTGCCTGTACCGGATACGGAGCGGCCTGAGGAGCTACCGGAGCCTGAGCAGCAGGTGCTGCTGCCTGAACGGGAGCCTGAGCGGGTGCTACAGGAGCCTGTGCATAGACGGGCTGCTGTGGCTGCTGTGCCATCGGCTGAGGCTGTACAGGAGCCTGGGGCTGCTGAACTGCAGGAGCCGGCTGCGGAGCAACGGGCTGAGCCGGAGCGGGCTGTGGAGCCGGCTGAGGCTGTGCTGCAGGTGCCTGCGGCTGAGGTGCAGGCTGAACCTGGGGCTGAGCGACAGGAGCCTGAGGCTGTGCGACCGGCTGGGCAACGGGCTGCGGTGCCGGTTGAGGTGCCGGTGCGGGTTGAGGTGCCGGCTGGGGAGCCTGACGCTGGATCGGCGGCTGCTGCGGACGCGGCTCTACCGGTGCCTGAACAGGCTGTGGCGCGGGCTGAGCGACCGGCTTCGCCTGAGGAAGTTCCTGCTCCGGGATCGGCTGCAGCTGAACTGTCTTGGCCAGACCCGGTGTCATATTATACTGCGGATATCCCTGCGCCGGAGCCGAGTTACTTACGCCACGGCCGCACATAGGACATACATTAGCGATATCAGGGATCTCACTTTGACACCATATACATTTCATTTAAATACCCTCCCCATCGGACAAGTGCTTTTGGCTAAGAATCAAGAGCGCCTGTCGATTAATCCGTACTTATATATTTTACTCCAAATATAGGCATTCAGTCGATACATCAGTAACCTTTCACATAATCGGCGTACCTTCCATACCTTCTGGCAAATTCATATGCATCGTGGAAACTGCTGTAATGACTGATGTTTATAGCGAACAGGATCAGCGCGACCCCGCATAAGGCAAGCCCGACGATCGCAAGCACCCGGCAGTTCTTCTGGCGCACCTTGATGCAGAGGAAAATAACGCCGAGCAGGACCAGAATGAAACCAGTCCAGAGGAATAAGCTCCAGATTTCAAACTTGTTCACGATGGAGACCGAGGTTCCCTCGTCGACCGGGATCGTCAGGGCCAGGATCAGAAAGACAAGTCCGATCGCGGAGCAGACAACGCCGGAAATGGCAAGACCGGTCTTCTGGCGCACCTTCGTGGAAGGCTGCGGTCCGAGGACGATCGGCTGCATGTAGTTATTGACCGGCGGGTACGGCTGTGTCGGATGCGGGATCGGCATCGGCTCGTTCTGCGGCTGCTGGTATACCATAGGCACAGGTGACTGCGGGAATGCTGCCGGGACGAACTCCTCCGGGGAATTTGCCTGAGGCTGCGGTTGCGGCTGCGGGACCTGCTGAACAGGTCTTGCCGCCGGAACCGGGGCAGGCGCGATGATAGGCGCAGTAATGGGCTGCGGTTCCATTTCCTTGGCGAGATACTCAGGGTCTACTTCCCTGCCGCACATCTTACATTTAGTAGCACCGGGCTTCAGCTCGGACTGGCACCACTCACACTTCATGTATCTTTCCTCCACTCACTTAGCTGGATCAACCGGCGTACAGCACACCGATCAGGGCATCGTCGACGGGATAACCGTTGATCTTGTTATTCGCTTCCGCCTTGACTGCGACATCGTACTCATTGAGGTCATTCGGGTCGAGGACACGGAGGATCAGCTCACCGGTCTCTTCCGCGTAGTAGCAGATCGTGACTTTCGATCCCTTCTTGATCGTGACCTCATCTGTTGTATCCATCGTCAGGTGATCAAACTTATAGCCGTTCAGGTCGACCTTCACCTCGTAAGCAGATGTACATACATCTCCGAAAAGGTTGAACGCACAGGGATATCCATCGTGGATCGAGCAGCGCATGCTCGCGCCCGCAAATCCGAGCACATCGTAGTAGCCGTTGACCTTCAGATAGTTCGGGTTATGTACATCGCTGAGTGCTGCGAACATCTTCGAACAGTAAGTGACGTTATCTCCTTCGATCGCGAAGATGCAGAAGAATGTGCGGTCATCGTCATCCATATGGAGAGTCATTACGAGGTAGGTTCCCGTCTCCGTGAACATCACGTACTGGTCGTCACCGTCGTAAATGTAGAATTCCGGAAGTTCCTCGATATTCTCGGCACTGAAAGTATACTCTTTCGAATTGAGCTCGATCGTGAAGCTTTCGGAGTTGGCCTGCGAGACACGAAGATCATCCAGCGCTCCGTCATTGTTCACGTCCCACGTGAGGGTCTTGCCCCCGTTAAGGTACAGCGTATAGTAATCCGGCACCTTACCGAAGTATTTGGCACTGAGCGCGTCTTCGTTACCGATGTACGGGACCTTGGCATCGATCGAATAGATATAGATGCCGTCATAGAGGATTCCGAAAGGAAGGGATCCGTCTCTGATCTGTGCAAGCACATCGTCGAGGACATAGTTCTGGGAGTAACGTTCCTGCACGTAGGAAGCCAGTGCTTCTCTGTCGATGACGACTTCATCGTACTGGATCGCCATTCCATCCGAGACGCGGAGGTTATGCGCTTCCAGGACAGGAAGCGAGGTTCCCGGTTCTCTGGAGTCATACTGGTATATCTCCGAAACATAGGAGACGAGCTGGCTGTCCGCACGGAAGAGCTCGATGTGGTTTCCATAAGAGTAGTCATACAGGGGACCGCCCTTCTTCTCTACTTCCGCGAACGCCGCGGCTTCCGTGGTATAAATGTTGGTGTAATCCATCAGGGCATAGAAGGTCTCATCGTCAAGCTTCTGCATCATGTCCTGGATCTCCTGCGGTCCATCGTGATCGAAATAAAAGTCGATGATATCCGCGTCGACCTTGACGTAGTTGAGCTTAGTGCCGAACTCGAAGTCCCCGTTCGGATCGAGAGCTCCGTAGATGTGATAGTATGTCGATACATAGACATCGAGAGAAGTTAGCTCGTGCGAGATCTCGAACTGGCCGCCCACCACATTTCCGGATGTTTCGGATGTGTCCGAGGACGGGTCTTCACTCGAATCCGAAGGATCCTCCGTCGGAGCTTCCGTCTCCGTGATCTCTGTCGTCGTCTTCTTCGTCTTCTTTTTCTTCTTCGTCGTCTCCTCCGAGTTCTCCCCGCAGGATGCCATACAAAGCACCATACTGAATGTCAGAAGAAAAGATACTATCTTTTTCATGTACTACCCCCTAGTTGTTCCCCAAGTATTTCTATTTCTTATTCACCATGGAATACATATACAAAAGCACTATCCATGTCATCGACCGTATTCAGATCCAGAAGCATGAGTTCTCCGGTCTTACCGTCCTTCGTCTGCATCTCGAGGCAGACGGTGTTAGTCTCCTCGCTGTATGCGCGGGCAGTGACTTTCGAGCCGGCAGGAAGCGTCATTTCACGAATTTCATGGCCCTCGTCGCTGATCTCCGTGACGGTAAGGTCCTTCAGTGTGATGAAGTTTCCGTAGCAGACATAATTCTGGGAGATCTTCCCGAACTTACCTTCCGGCGTGATCTCATAGTCCTGATAGCAGATCATGTTGCCGATCACGTTCTTTTCCAGACCGACAAAGATATCATCTGAAGAATAACCCTGCCAGAACTCGTAGCACTGCATCGCGTCGCAGTACTTTACCTCGCCGTTTTCGAGTTTAAAAGTAAAAAGATGGACTGACTTCAGGCCGAGCGCCTCTACCATCAGGAAGCAGTCGTCTCTGGTGTACATAAGATACGGATATGCGTATGGATTCTGGTCGGGATAGATGTCCGTGCTCGCGAGGTACGGGATCGATGTCGAATCGAAGGTGAACTCTTTATCGTTCCAGCCGACGATGATCTGAGTCCCGTCCGCATCGCCCAGCTTCGTGTCGATGTTGTCGATGATGCCGTCGCCGTCGATATCCCAGTTGATGGCCTGAAGGTCATTTCCCATGACTGAGTAATCTTCCTGAGGAATGGACTCGAAATAATATGTGTTAAAAGCCTCCGGGCAGGAGAATGCCGGCACGAAAACGGAGACATAGGAGTATCCGTTATCCTCGTGATAACGGAGCTCGATGCCGTTGGTGTAAAGGATGAAGCTTACAGTCTCATCCTCGATATGGTGGATCATGGTCTCACGCTGTTCCGGCTGGAGACGGAGGCCCCACTCATCCACATACTTAGCCAGCGCATCCTTATCCTTTACTACATCCCTGTAACCGATTTCTTTTCCGCTGGTTCCGTCGATATTGTAATAGGCATAGGTATAGCTCAAGGTATCGGTCGTGTTATCGATCGTGGAGAAAGAGATCACGCGGCTGTCATCTCTATGCACTTTGACGTCGAATTCGATCCATGAACTATAGAGATTCGGCTCAGCGTCGCTCTGAGCGTCGAGCTTTTCAACACTCTCCAGGTATTTCTCCATCAGCTCTGAATACTTACTGTGGAAGATGTTGTCAGTGACTTCGATCACCTTATCATTCGTGTTTTCCGGCATCGCGAAATAGAATCGGAAAGCGGACGATGCCACACTCTCGTACGGAACATCCGCGTCCTTGACCGGTACGCTGTAACCCTTCTGGATCAGTCCGACCTTCATGTCGACAGATTTCGCGTCGTGGCGGACCTCAAAGGGGACCTTGGTTGCTGAATATGTACGTGTTGTCTCTGTGGGCTCGGTTTCAGATTCGGATGTTTCTTCTGAGGAAGTTGTTTCCGGTTCTTCGGAAGATTCAGTCGGGACTTCTGTCTCAGTGATCGTCGTAGACTTCGACTTCTTCGATCTCTTCGTCGTCTCGTCCTGGGACTTGGACTTACAGCCCGCGCATCCGAGGATCATCATGGCGCTTAAGAGCAGCGCAATCGTTTTCTTCATATCCCATTCCTCCATACAGAAACAATTTTACCACGAAAATCAGTTTTTCTTAAGGGTTTTCGGGATATCTACGTACCGAGATGGCGCTACTGTGACGCAGAAATATCGGGATCGCTGACAGACACGCACGCTTTCTCGAGCGCGGCTCTCTTCAGCGACATCTTATGTCCGCACGTCTCACAGCACATCAGAACTTCCGCGCCGACGCGAATGAGCTTCCAGGTCTTGCCGCCGCATGGATGCGTCTTCTTCAAGGTCACGACCTGGCCTTCTGTATATGGATAAAGGAAAAACTTTCCGTTCATGTGCTCTTCTCCCATCTTCCGCACGTCACGCGGTCGTTATCGCCGTAGTCCTTCACGCAGGTAATGTCGATGAGGTCATCCGGCATGAGCTCAAGGATCGGGTCGAACTGACTGCATCCGTGCTCGACGGCAAAAACACCGCCGTCCTTGATGTGGCTTCCGATCTCTTCGAAAATGCGCTTATAGAAGCTCAGTCCGTCGCCACCGTCGGTCAGTGCCAGGTGTGGCTCGTGGTCTCTGACTTCGATGGAGAGCTCCTCCATCTCGTCCTTCGTGATGTACGGCGGGTTCGAGACGATAAGGTCCGCGGGCGGTGTGTCAGCAGACGGCCAGAGATCGGCGAGCTCGACGCTCCACGCACCGTTCGTTCCGAGGATCTCTTCAGCATTCTTCTTCGCGAATTCTACCGCTTTCTCCGAGATATCGGTCATTACGAGTTTATACGGGATGTGGCGCTTCTGAAGTTCATGTGCGACCGTGATTCCGATGATGCCCGTTCCGGTGCAGAGGTCGAAGATCGTAAAAGGTGCTTCAGTATAAACTCTCGGGATTGGTGCGTCAGTACTCGGGATCGCGAGGTCATCCACGCGGAGCGCAGTCAATGCAGTCTCGACAAGGATCTCTGTATCAAAGCGCGGGATCAGGACACCTTCTCCGACACTGAACTCGAGGTCGTAAAAGGGTGCGTGCCCGACGATATATGCGAGGGGTTCTCCCTCGGATCTTCTGCTGAAAACATCATCCAGCTGGTGGATCAGGTCATCCGAGAAGCAGTCGGCGAGTGCTTTTGACATAGAAAAACGGATCATCGAACGGCTCATGCCCGAGACGGTCTCAAGTACGATCCACGCCTCTGTTTCGGCATCTGTAACATTGTTACGGGCCAGAAGATCCGTCTTTTCTTTCAGGTAATCGCTAAGTGTCAACGCGTCGCCCTCCTGGGTGCGGGTCACCAGATGTCTTCGTTGCTGTTCTCCGGGATGACGGCCTGAACGGACGCGATCGCGACTTCGATCATGCTGTCGGTCGGTTCCCTGGTGGTCAGGCGCTGGAGCATAAGGCCCGGAGCGATAAAGATCTTGCAGAATGCGTTCTGGTCGTGGCGGCCGCAGAAGCGGAGGATCTCATAGGAGATACCGCCGACGAGCGGTACGAGTGCCAGACGGACGAGCATGTTGACCCACCACTGCGCGACACCGATGAATACGCTGGCGACGCAGAATACGAGGATCGAAACGAGGACTACGATGAACAGGAACGCGGTTCCGCATCTCGGATGGAAACGGCTCTGCTTTCTGATGTTCTCGACAGTCAGGTCTTCACCCGCTTCGTAGCAGGCGATGGTCTTATGCTCTGCGCCGTGGTACATCCAGACGCGTGCGATGTCTTTCATTTTCGATGTCAGGCCGAGGTAAGTAAGGAAGATCACGATACGGATCAGGCCCTCGATGAAGTTCAGGCCGACGTTCAGGGCGATGGAGTCAGAGCGCTCCGCCGCGAAGAAGTGCAGGCATGTGTCGACGATGAGTCTCGGCAGCAGAATGAACAGAACGACACTGAACATCAAGCCGAGGACTGCGGCGAAGATCATGACACCGTTGGAGTGCTTGTCTGCAAACTGGTCGAGCTTGCTCGCGGTCTTCTCCTTGGAGGACTTCTTCTCTTCTTTCGCTTCCTGTACGGTCATCGGCTTATCGTCATCCGGATTCACGGATACGCGCTCAACCACGCGGTCAGCAACTTCCTGCGGATCGCCTTCTTCGGAGATCTCAGCGGACTTCATGAGTGCCGCGGTACCGGAGATGAGCTGGCGGAAGAAGCGGATGCATCCTCTTACCAGCGGGACTTTCTCGAAGAATGTCTCACTGGCGCTCTTCTTGATCTCTTCTACATAGATGGAACCATCGGCTTTTCTTACGGCGATGGCTGTACGGCGCGGGCCGCACATCATGATGCCCTCGATCAGGGCCTG
>DBYF01000113.1:12965-14781 GCA_002310155.1 Mageeibacillus sp. UBA1193
CCGGAGTGATCTCTTCGGCTTCTTCTGTGGCTGCGGGTTCGGCGATAGCCTCAACGGTTTCCGTTGCTACTTCGGTGGCTTCTTCAGTGGCCGCTTCGACTGCTTCGGTGGCATCTTCTGCTGTGCCGGCAGCTTCGGAAGCTGCATCAAGAGTGCTTTCCGCGACGACTTCAACGGCTTCCGCAGAAGGTACATCCTCGATCTCCAGTGCCTTGATCTCTTCGTCCGGGGCCGGTGTGCCAGCGATCGGGTCGTAGATCACAGTATCGGCGGTCTCATGAACGAGCTCGCCCGCGGCCGCCTCTATATCATTCACGGAGCCCGAAAGCTCCTGATTCTTCATATCTTCATCCATTGACTGAATTCCTTTCTAACTGCGCAGACTTGCGCTTATACCTATTTTAACAGAAAACCCCGAAAATAAAATAACATTGCGTTTACAGGATGATGCCGAAAAAGTGGGGTTGTGGGACTAAACGGAGTGTTTGCGGTAGTTTAGTCCCACTTACGGGAGATGCCGATGGTACTAGGAAGTGGTTTTTGACGGTTTAGTACCAACAAAATAAGACACTTGTGGTACTAAATTGGCAGTTCGAGCTGTTTAGTACCATTCCCGACCTCAGTTGATGGTACTAAATGAGCTTTTTTTGTGATTTAGTACCACTTCGGTGAACAGTCAGTGGTACTAGGGAACGCTTTTTCGCGAATTAGTACCACACGGCCAAGAAAATGGTGGTACTAAACATGATGAATGCATGGTTTAGTACCACGGATAAGAGAAATTGGAGTTTTTAGCAATTTCCTCTTATCTTCGCCCAAAGTCACTCCCTTGCCTCTCTTCAGGAATAAAAAAGAACTGCTCCATTTCTGAAGCAGTTCCTGAATTGTCCAAATCGTTCGAAACGAATTAGCCGTTTGTCTGGCCCATTCTCTTCTTGAACTTATCGATACGTCCGCCTGTGTCTACGAGCTTCTGCTTACCTGTGTAGAACGGGTGGCACTTAGAGCAGATATCAACACGGAGGCTGCTCTTCGTGGAAGTTGTCTCGAAAGTCTCGCCGCAAGCGCACTTTACTGTGACAACCTGAGTCTTCGGATGGATTCCTTCTTTCATGTCTTTCACCTCTTAAATCAAAGGTTCGGCGCGTAATTCCAAGTATCACGTATGCCGGACCGGACTTTATGTGCTAGACAATGTTACTACAGGAAAAGCACCGCGTCAAGTAATAATCACGTGAAAACACGGCTTTTTCCCGAATTCGTTTGACTCCCCTCTCCCACGATGTTAGAATGTTCGTAGAAAGCACAGTCCGCATGGACGGTTGCCATTAAAGTAAGTTAAGACCTACCCAAGGCTTCCAATCCAGATGGGTAGGTTTTATTTGCGCTTATACCTGTTATCCAGGAAGGCAAACAGCTTCAGAACCAGTGCAATTGCGCTAATCAGCAAGCTGATGATGGCAATTACGATCGAAATGATCTCAAAACCAGTCATACGCATCCCCCCTTTCTTTGACTATTCCCGAAGGAACGCGAAGAAAAAGAGGCAACCGCCCATTGGAGCAGACTGTGCTCGTGACTATTCTAACATGGACAAGTGCTGATAAATCCTCAAAAATCACTGGTCTGCGCATGCAGACCCATTATTTGGACTACATGGACCGGCGAGCACACATTGTAGAGAAAAAGTGTTGACAAACAGGAAACTACACCTTACAATATCACTTGCGCTGAAAAGTCGCCGACTTAGCTCAGTTGGTAGAGCAGCTGATTTGTAATCAGCAGGTCGCGAGTTCGAGTCTCGCAATCGGCTCCA
>DBYF01000114.1 GCA_002310155.1 Mageeibacillus sp. UBA1193
CTGGATGCCATGAAGGGTCTGACCGCAAGAGAGGAGAAGGTACTCCGTCTCCGTTTCGGTCTGGACGATGGCCGTCAGCGCACTCTCGAAGAAGTCGGTAAAGAGTTCAATGTAACGCGTGAGCGTATTCGTCAGATCGAAGCAAAGGCACTCCGTAAGCTTCGTCATCCCAGCCGCAGTAAGAAGCTGAAAGACTACATCGACTAACAGGCTTCTTGTGCGAGAGGCGAGCACATGAAGAAACTTTCTTTCAAAACAGGATTCATGCCGAAAGATGGATTGGACTTCGTGCATCAACGTAAGTTTATGCGCGAAGCCCTTCTTGAAGTATGCTCTCCCCGCGAAGTCACTATCCCGATGAAACAGCATACGGGAACTGCCTGTGACCCGGTCGTCTCTGTCGGAGATGAAGTGGCCATGGGAGATCTGATCGGTGTACCTGCAGATATGAACGGTGTTCCCGTACATGCCAGTATTTCCGGCACTGTTACGAAGATCGATTCGATCCGTCTTCCCAACAAAGTCAACTGCAAAGCGGTCACGATCAAGAACGATCTGCGCCGCCGCGTATCTACCAAGATCCAACCTCGAAAAGATATCTCCAGACTGTCACTGACCGAGCTTTCCAAGCTTCTGTGGCAGTCCGGTATCTGCGGTATGGGCGGAGAAGGTGTTCCGACCTATACCAAGTGCATGCGCGCTGAGAAACTCGGTGTCAATACACTTCTGGTCAATTGCACCCAGAGCGAACCTTTTCTTTCCTGTGACCTTCACCATATCCGTGTAAATCCGTCAAAAGTCCTTCAGGGAGCCATGGCGCTGAGCGGTGTTTGCCGCGTCAGACGTGTCGTTTTCTGTATCGAGGACACCTGGACGGATGAGATCGATGCGCTCCAGAAGGCGGTGGATAAGGCGAAAGAACGCTACATGGACCGTAAGATCGAGATCAAGCTCTTTAAGACCAGATTCCCGCAGGGCTGTCAGCAGCTTCTGATCAAGGCGCTCTACGGTGTGGAGATCCCTCTTGGAAAAGAACCGGAAGAAATCGTAAAAGCAGTGCTTTTCAATGCGTCGACATGCTTCGCTTTTTCTGAAATGGTCGAGAAGAACCAGCCTCTGACATCACGTATCGTGACGATCTCGGGTGACACGATCACCGGCCATAATGTTCTGGTACCGATCGGAACGAGTGTAGAGGAGATCCTCGAGAGAGTCCCCGGCGCCCACTCCGCGCAGCGTATTGCCTGGGGCGGCGCGATGACGGGTGTCGCGATCAAAGACCTGAAAGCACCGATCATTAAGACGACTACAGCGATCACGATCATCAGAAAATTCGAGCCCCCGCGTCTGAACTGCATCCACTGCGGTGCCTGCGTAGGTGCATGTCCTGTCGGACTGTCTCCCTATCTTCTGAACCGTCTGATCGAACTCGGACAGACCGAACAGGTACAGACCGAATCGGTTGAACAGTGTATCGCCTGCGGAGCATGCTCCTATGTATGCCCGGCCGGTATCGAACTGTCCACAAATATCGCGAAAGCCGCTCATAGGGCAAGAAGGAGTGCAGCACGATGAAGAGAAAACAGCTGGCTCCCCATATTCACGCGGATCAGCCCGCGGCAGAAAGATATCTTTATGTGCTGGTCGCATTGCTTCCGGCATTTCTCGGAGCGGTCTTCTATTACGGCATCCGTGTCCTGATCCTGGCTGCCGTTTCGATGTTCTGCTTTTTCATGAGCGATTATCTTATTTCGGAGAAACTGTATCCGGAACTTCCGTTCCATGTGGATTACAGCTCACTGGTATCCGGCCTTTTACTGGTCCTTATGGTCCCGGCCTCCACGTCCGCGTGGGCGGTAGCGATGGCGGCACTCTTCGGATCTGTCCTGGTCAAGCAGGCCTTTGGCGGTGCCGGAGCAAATGTCTTTAATCCTGCGCTGGGTGCCCGTGCCTTTCTGGAATTCGCATGTCCGGCACAAATGGTTGCGGCAGAAAAACCCTTCCAGGGATTGTGGAATCTTACCACGCTCTGGACAGGAAAACCGGGCACGATCACACCGGCTTCTTCTGAAGGTGTCCGTTTTGTAGACATCTTTTCGGGAAGACTCGTAGGAATGGCGGGTGTGACATCGATCGTGCTCCTTCTCCTGGGATTTCTGATCCTTCTGGAGAGAAGACTGATCCGCTTTGAGGCGCCTCTTGCGTATTTCGCAACGCTCGTAGTCGGCTATGTGCCGTTTTTCTGGGATCACTTAAACTTCCATGAGTTCTTTTACTGGGTCTCTGTGGGAGGTATTCTCCTGATCGGTATCTTCGCACTGAATGACTGCACGACGACACCTATGGATCCGAAGGGCAGGATCGTCTTCGGATTTGGAGCTGGACTTCTGACACTGATCCTGTACCGGTTCGGAAACAGCAGTTATGCGATGATCTTCCCGGTTCTGATGATGAATATGACTACTCCGATCTTCGATCGGTATCTGCGCCCGAGAGTATTCTCCAAGGCGAGCTGGTTCCGGGAGGTGGAGAAATGACGCGTTCGTTTTTCAGAGGGCTGACGCTTCGTGCGGTCATATGTGTCGTCCTGAGTATGACGTTCCTTCTTTCGTGCCTGTGGTATAACCGACGGGTCAACCGTTCCCGTGAACAGGATGAATACCGTGAGGAATACGGATCCCTGCTCATGGCTTCAGAGTACCGTGAACTGAAGACGGATGTCCTGAAAAACCATAAAGATGTGCAGGCAGTGTACAGTGCTTATGACGAGAGCGGAAAGCTTCTGGGATATATTGTTGATGTTAAGACGCAGACCGCTTCAGGTTATGTCCACTCTCAGATGAGTATCAGCGATAGCGGCGAGAACCTTCTCAATATCCGTATTATCGAGGAGACCGAAGATGGACCGCGCTTCAGCGAAGAAGATATGGACGTGATGAGAGAACAGCTCAAGGGTGCGCGTATCCCTGTGGCGATCCGTCAGGACCTTCCGGTAGATGTTCCGTATCAGGTCGACTATGACCCGCTGCTCGGACTTCACGATGGTGTCTACTATGCCAGAAATGAAAAACCTTCGAAGGACGGATATACCGATTATTGCGAGATCGAAGTCAGTGGCGGAAGAATCGTCCGCGTGAAATGGGATGCTGAGAATGAAACGAACAATACCCGCTCTGCAGATTCGATCAGCGGCGAGTATAAGGTCAGCGGAAACATCTGGGCGGATCAGGCGTACCGTCTGGAAAACCATCTGGTCCATGTTCAGGATCCGGTAAAACTTGCGATGAAGTCCGATGGCAAGACGGAGATCATCGATGGTGTTACGATCGACATCTCTACGTTCGTCAAGCTCGTAAACTCGTGTATTGATTACTCGAGATCCACATATACCAAGGAAATGTATCTGCGTGATCATTCGTCCGAAGGTGAAAAGAAAGATACTGATAAGAAAGAGACAGGAGATACTGATCCGACATCGGATCCTGCTACAACAGATCCTACGGCGGTCGGAGTTACAGCGACTCCTTCTCCTACAAAAGCACCGTCACAGGTCGAAGTCATCGGTGGTGAAGACGGTATGGTCTCCGGAGATGGCGCGAATGTCCTTTCTGAGAGTGTAGATGGTATTCCGATGAGTGAGATCCGTACGTATATCGACGGACTTGCGGATGACCGAAGCAGAAGCGCCGCGCTCCTGACCACGGTCAATCAGGCATACAAGTTTATCCGTGAGTACTTGAACTGGGTGGGATGATATGGACGGAACGAAGAGTATAACACTTAAACAATACCGTATCCTGCTTTCGTGTGCACTTCTGCTGATCTTCACGACATCAACAGTGCCGGTATTTGCGTGCGCGCTTATTCAGATCGTGCTGTTCTGCCTGATCAACCACGCGGTCTTCTCGAGTATTTCGAATAAACGTATCTGCTGGGGTATATTCCTTTCGATCGCCGCGCTGATGGGAGAGGGGATGTTCTTCCTTTCTCCGTATATTCCCGAATGCTTTTCGGAAGAGGTCTTTTATCTTCTCCCGGCATCCACGTTCCTCTTTCTCTGCACGCCGATGTTTGACTACTATACGGAAGACAGAAAGCTTGAGATGAAGGATATCTGGCACGGCATCGCGTTCTGTGCATTCGCGGGACTTCCGATCGCCCTGATCCGTGAACTCTTCGGCCGGGCTTCGGTCGCGGGAGTTGATGTTCCTGCTCTGGTGAAGTGGAAGAACGGTTTCTTCGGACACACCGCGGGCTCCGCGCTGATGGTACTTGGAATCGTGATCGCCTTTACATGGTGGAAGAACCTCGATGAGGATGATGACTATATCCTTGAAACATCAGAGAAGAGATCGAAAATCTATCAGCCGATCTCGGCAGGCACAGAGAAGAAATTCCTCGTGCTCAGCCTGTGTATCCTGCTTTATGATCTTCTGTTCAGTGTACTTGGTATGCTGACGATCTACTATGCGCCGGATTACCTTTTGAAACCGTCGCACATCATTGTTATGTCTTCTATTCTGTCGATCGCTATTCTGACACTCCTGATCAAGATGTTCCATCTTTCGGAGACGGTAGACAGATACTTCTTTGTCCCGCTTTTGAGCGTCATCACTACATCGATCCCGTTGATCTTCTTCTCCGGATATCTGGATACGCATTTCCAGGGAGTTACAGTATCCGGGATTGCCTGGTGGGTAGCACTTATGGTGGGTGTCTGGATTTTTACTACTGTGGTCATCGCGTACACCAGATCAATCCACGGAAGACTTCTTTTCGGCAGACAGCCGAAGTATTTTGAAGGTATTCCGCTTATCGTTCTGCACGTGCTTCTGGCGATGATCGTATTTATGCCGTGGACACAGATCCTGGCGAATTTGTGATTGGAGGAAAAAGAATGCAGGTCGTTATCACATGTCTTTTCGGACTGGAACATTACTGCGTGGAAGATCTTGAGAAGATCGGCTACGGAAGAGAGGAACTTACGGTATCCGATGGTCAGATCCTTGTGGATACGACTCCTTCCACTATGGCGTCGGATGTTGCCCGAATCTGCATCTGGATGAGAAGAGGCGAGCGCGTGCTGCTCTCTGTAAACACTTTTCCTGCACAGACTTTTGAAGAGTTTTTCGATGGCTTTGCTGCGATGCGCTGGGACCAGTGGGTACCGAGCAACTGGGCGTTCCATGTAAACGGTTATTCCCGAGATTCGAAGCTCTTCGGTATTCCCGCCTGCCAGAGCCTGGCGAAGAAGGCGATCGTTAAATCCCTTCTTTCCGCAAAGCACCTGTCGGACGGCATGCGTATTGAAGAGAACGAGAAGCTGGGCACCTGCAAGATCGTGTTCGGAATCGTAAAGGACCAGGTCCGTGTCATGATCGATGTGACCGGTGCAGGCCTTCACAAGCGCGGATACCGTCCGCTGATGCATGATGCTCCAATCAAGGAAACACTCGCGGCAGGCATGGTCAGCGCGGCACAGTACCGTTTCTTCGGAGAAGAAGCTCTTGTTGACCCGTTCTGCGGATCCGGAACCATCGTGATCGAGGCGGCGATGATGGCCCTGAATATCGCGCCGGGCCTGACACGTCCATTCCTCGGGGAGAAGCTTCCCTATATCGGTCTGAACGCATATGAAAAGGCGAAGAAAGAAGCCCGCGATATGCAGGATCTCTCACCCATGGATGATATCTACTTCTATGGATCAGATATCGACCCGAAAGCCGTAGCCACAGCGCAGAGAAACGCCAAGGCCGCAGGAGTTTCCGACTTTGTGCGCTTCCGTGTCAGTGACTATCGTGAAATGACTCCGAAAGCACTTTACGGATGGACACATCTCAAGCGTCAGCTCATCCTTTGTAATCCCCCGTACGGCGGGCGTCTCCTGACTCCGGAACAGGCCAAAGAGATCTATACCGGCATCGCACGTACCTATCTTGATCCGAAGGGTTTCTGCAGAAAGGGTATCCGTCTTTCGGTCATCACCCCGGACGATTCTTTCGAAAATGCAGTCGTTCGAAAAGCAGATAAAAGAAGAAAACTGTATAACGGTTCTATTCGCTGTCAATTAACAAACTACTACCGTCTCCCGCCGAGAGAAGAATAAGGGACTAAAGTCCACGGCTCGCGGACACCCAAAATGTCAAATGAGAAAAAAGATAACTCCGAAAGCCCTTGAAATAAGGGCTTTTTCACGTCATGAAAACTTTTCGCGTTTTTTCAAAAACCCCTTGACAAAAAATGCACTCCCGAAAAATCGGCGTTTGAAGTGGGTGTTTTCCGCAAATGCTTGTCTTTGAGTTATCCACAGACTTTTCCACTTTTTCCACAGGTTTTTTGTTCACGAGTCAGGAAAAGTGGTGGAAAACTTTGGCGGTCGAAACATTTTTATGAGGCTTCATTTGCTTTCATTTTGCATCGAAATGAAAGTGCAAAAAACCTTGAACTTCTCGGTTCAGAAGGGGCGTAATCTGATATAATATAGTGAAATAATTATTTGGAATTTTAGGAAGTGTTAGGTATGACTGATTTCGAAACACGCGCAATGGAAGCAAAGCAGGCCTCATTCGCGATGGCAGTCCTGCCGACAGAAGTGAAGAACAGAGCACTTTTGGCGGTTGCGGACGCACTTATGGCCAACAAAGAGGCGATCTTTTCTGCCAATGAGGCAGATCTCAAGAGTGCGAAGGAAACAGATCTCCCGATGCCGCTTCAGAAGAGACTTGTATTTGACGAGCATAAACTGAGTGATGTCGTTGCGGGACTGAAGAGTCTTACTGAACTTCCGGATCCGGTCGGCCGTGAGCTGATGAAGACAGAACTCGACGATGATCTTGTTCTGACACGTGTATCCTGCCCGATCGGTGTTCTCGGTATTATCTTTGAATCCCGTCCGGACGCGCTGGTGCAGATCGCATCCCTGGCGCTTAAGTCCGGTAACGCATGCTGCCTGAAGGGCGGAAGTGAAGCCTCGAACAGCAACCGTGCGCTTTTCGATGTGATCGAGAAGGCATCTGTGGAAGCAGGACTTCCGAAGGGCTGGATCGTCCTCATGGAGACAAGAAACGACGTTTCTGAGATGCTCCTTCTGGACCAGTACATCGACCTTATTATCCCGAGAGGCTCCAATTCATTTGTTCAGTACATCATGCAGCACAGCTCGATCCCGGTCATGGGACACGCTGACGGCGTCTGCCATCTGTATATCCATGAGAAAGCAGATCGCGATATGGCTTTGAAGATCGCGGTCGACAGTAAGACGCAGTACGTTGCCGTCTGCAATGCCTGCGAGACGATCATGGTAGATGAGTCCATCGCGGAATCTTTCCTGCCTGATCTGGCAAAAGCACTTTCCGAGAAGAATGTCGAGCTTCACGGCTGTGAGAAGACGAAGGCGATCCTGCCTGATGTTCTCCCTGTCGAAGAGTGGCATCACGAGTATCTTGACTACAAGGTCTCCCTCAAGGTCGTATCGGGCCTTCAGGAAGCAGTCGCTCATATCAACAAGTACGGTTCCGGACATACGGATTCGATCGTTACATCGGATGCGGCGGTTGCGGAAGAGTTCATGAACAGTGTCGCTTCCGGTAATGCTTTCTGGAACTGCAGTACCCGTTTCTCGGATGGCTTCCGCTATGGTTTCGGCGCCGAGGTCGGTATCAGCACCAGTAAGCTTCACGCGAGAGGCCCTGTCGGTCTTGATGGACTTGTGACCTACAAGTACAAGATCAGAGGTAACGGAAATATCGTTGCGGACTACGCCAGCGGTGAGCGCAAGTTTACACATAAGCACATCAAATGAAAAGGGGTTAAGTAAGATGGTAGTTTCAATTGCTTCAGATCACGCGGGTTTCGGACTTCGTAAGATCGTTGTAGAGCACCTGGGTAAGATGGGTCACACAGTGGTTGAGGGCGGCGCGACTGCCGGAGATGTTCCGTACAGCTATGTACTGGCAGGCCAGAAAGTTGCGAAGGATATCCTTGAGGGTAAGGCAGAGCGCGGTATCGTGATCTGCGGCACCGGTATCGGTATCTCGATGGTTGCCAACAAGTTCCCGGGCATCCGCTGTGCGCTCTGCACCAATGAATATATGGCGAGAATGGCCCGCCAGCATAACGATGCCAATGTCCTTTCGATGGGCGCCCGTGTTGTGGGAAGTTCCCTGGCACTTGGTATCGTAGACGCATACATGACAGAACCGTTTGACGGCGGACGTCATCAGACACGCGTCAATGACATGAAGGAACAAGAGAAAGAGCTTTTTAAATAATTTTCTATTTAGGGAGGAATACCTATGGCACAGTTTTTCTTATTTGATCACCCTCTGATCCAGCACAAGATCTCCATGCTTCGTGACAAGAATACTTCCACAAAGGAATTCCGTGAGCTGGTCCACGAGATCTCCATGCTCATGGCTTACGAAGTAACACGTGATCTTCCGCTGACAGATAAAGAGATCGAGACTCCTGTCGCAAAGACTACGGCAAAAGTACTCGCGGGCAAGAAAGTCGCGCTCGTACCGATCCTTCGTGCAGGACTCGGCATGGTCGATGGTATGCTTTCCATTATTCCTAACGCAAAGGTCGGACACATCGGTCTGTACCGTGATCCGAACACACTCAAGCCGGTAGAGTACTACTGCAAGCTTCCGGAAGATATCGTTGACCGTGAGGTCATCGTTCTCGATCCGATGCTCGCAACCGGCGGATCTTCTTCCGCAGCGATCCAGTTCCTGAAGGACCGTGGCATCAAGAACATCAAGTTCGTCTGCCTGATCTCCGCTCCGGAAGGAATCGCAAGACTCCAGGAAGATCATCCGGATGTTCCTGTATTCTGTGCGGCAAAAGACGAGAAACTTAATGATCACGCATACATCATCCCGGGTCTGGGTGATGCCGGCGACAGACTTTTCGGAACGAATTAAGGAGGCCGTAAGGTAAAGCTATGATAGTAGCACTTGCCGCTTCCTGGTGGTCACAGTTCTGGGAAGCATTTCTAGAGGAACTCAAGGGTGTCTTCCATATCGGCAATATCGGTGAAGAGATCCGCGAAGCGATCCTTCAGTGGAGAGGATACGTTCCCGGTACAGGAGAGAGAGTCCCGCTGACGGACGCGATCATCGTTACATGGATCGCGATGCTCGTCGGTATTATCTTCTTCTGCTGGATGGGTGGAAAGAAATCACGTATCCCGACCAAGAGACAGGCCGTTATGGAGTCCCTGATCAATGTCATGTTCGGTGTCTGCAAGGACTACGGACTGAATGAAGAGCAGTCGGAGAAAGTCATCCCGATGGTAGGTACGATCGGTATCTTCCTCATCTGCTGCAACACGATCTCGATCTTCCATATTCCGCCGCCGGCGAAGAACATCGCGTTCCCGTTCGCCATGGCGTTGTTTGCGATCGTGTATGTTATTTTCATGTCGATCCGCTTCGTCGGTCTTAGTGGATTTGCAAGATCCTTCACCGACCCGAAGCCGTTTATGATCCCGTTCAAGATCATCGACTTTTTCATCAAACCGATTTCTCTCGCGCTCCGTCTTTTCGGTAACGTATTCGGTGCGTTTATCCTGATGGAGTTCTTAGGTATTGTTTGTCCGATCATCGTTCCGGGTGCGTTCAGCCTCTGGTTCGATCTGATGGACGGTATCCTTCAGGCAGTCGTATTCAGCTATCTGACTATCTCCTATATCGGTGAAGTCGTTGAGAGCGCGCATGCGACGAAAGAGAGAAAAGAAGAGAAGATGAAACTGAAAGCAGAAAAAGAAGCTGCCAAGGCAAACAGTGAAGCCAAGAGCGCAGCGTAAGGATAACAGGAGGAAGAGAAGATGTTTAAATTGACAAAAGTTTTACTGGACGCAGCGATCGATGCGAAGGGTCTTGCCGGATTAGGCGCAGGTCTTGCGATCGGTCTGGGTGCCCTCGGTACCACACTTGGTATCGGTAATGCTGCAGGACGTGCACTGGAAGGTGCTTCCCGTCAGCCGGAAATGTACAGCAAGCTGCAGACGCTGCTCCTGATCTCTATCGTATTCATGGAGTCAGTTGCGATCTACTCGCTCGTTGTAAGTCTCCTTCTGATCTTTACGGTCTGATGATATCGAGGTGAAAGACATGTATTTTGCATTCAAGTTGCTCTCTTGTGCGAATGTGCAGAAACTTGCCTCTCCGATCTTCCGTCTCGCGGAGGACGCAGAGGAATCAAGCTCGCTTCTGTCTCCGGACCAGATGGCTCACTACCTGGTGACCGGACTGGTCACGATCGTTAACCTTCTGGTTGCGTTCCTCATCCTCAAGTTCGCGCTTTTCAAGCCTCTGATGAAGGTCATGAAAGCGAGAAAAGAAGCTGTGTCCAAAGAGATCACAGGCGCCGAGGAGAAAGAGAAACAGGCTTCCGAGAAACTGGACGAAGCGACAAAGAAACTGGATGCTTCTCACGAAGAAGCCATGCAGATCATCGCAGATGCGAGAACACAGGCTGAGAAGCAGTCTGAGACGATCATAGAAACAGCGAAGAAGGAAGCGCAGGAGATCCGCGACCGTGCGGAGGAAGATGCGAAACGCTCCAAGAAAGCAATGATGGAAGAGATGAAGGACGAGGTCGCTGATCTCGCTGTCTCGATTGCGGGCCGCATCCTTGCAGGCTCCGAGAAGGGTATGGATGAAGCCGCTCTTCGTGAAAAAGCACTTACTGAGCTTTCTTCGGCAGAGGTGAAGACCGGTGAATAATAACAGTGCTTTTGAAGTCATGAAAATCGTTACCGCGTCTTCCGACATGCCGCCGGAAAAAGTCGCGCTGATCGCGCGCCGTTTCGCGGAACATCTTCATATCCAGGGCTATACCATCGAGCAGGAGACAGATACGTCCCTCATCGGCGGTTATGTCATTTATGCCCAGGGTACGAAGTATGACTACAGTGTCCGTGGCCAGCTGTCACGTATCGCGCGCCACCTGAAGACGGACCGTGGTGACGAATCCAATAGTGATCTCGATGATGCATCCGAGATCCATCGCTCCCTTACGGAATCTCTTTCAGACTTCAAAGAGAGTCCGGCGATGCTCTTCGACAGCGATGAGCTCTGGGAAGGCGATTCTTCCGAACAGGAAGCAAAGAGAGAGAAGATCCTTACAGACTTTGCCAAGGCTTCCGAAGTGGAGCAGGTCGGTAAAGTCCTGTCTGTTGCCGACGGTGTCGCGAAGGTAAGCGGTCTTGAGAACTGTATGGCAAGTGAGCTGATCATGTTCTCCGAGACATCTTTCGGTATCGCGATGAACCTCGAAAAGGATGAAGTCGGTGTTGTACTTCTCAACGAGTGCAGAGATGTTGTCGAGGGCGTTATGTGCCACCGTACCGGCCTGACGGTATCCGTTCCGGTAGGACGTGGTATGCTCGGCCGTGTTATCGACCCGCTCGGTAATCCGATCGATGGTAAGGGTATCATCCGTACCACGAACAGAAGACCGATCGAGACACCGGCTCCGAACATTGTTGCCAGATCTCCGATCTGCGAACCGCTGCAGACCGGTATTACTGCGATCGATGCCATGACTCCGATCGGACGTGGTCAGCGTGAGCTGATCATCGGCGACCGTCAGACAGGTAAGACCGCGATCGCGCTGGATACGATCATTAACCAGCGTGGTAAGAACGTACTTTGTGTATATGTTGCGATCGGACAGAAGATGTCCAATATCGTTTCCGTGGCAAAAACACTGGAGCAGTACAACGCGATGGAGTATACCGTCATCGTTGCCGCCAGTGCTTCCCAGCCGGCATCGCTCCAGTACATCGCGCCTTACGCGGGATGTGCGATCGCGGAGGAATTCATGTACAACGATCACGAGGATGTCCTGATCGTATACGATGACCTGTCCAAGCATGCGCAGGCATATCGTGCGATCTCCCTCCTGCTTCGCCGTCCGCCGGGACGTGAAGCTTATCCGGGTGACGTTTTCTATCTGCATTCCCGTCTCCTTGAAAGATCTGCCAAGCTCAGCGATGAACTGGGCGGCGGTTCGATCACGGCACTGCCGATCATCGAGACATTGAGCGGTGATATTTCCGCATATATTCCGACAAACGTTATCTCCATCACAGATGGTCAGATCTATCTGGAGTCCGAGCTTTTCTTCTCCGGTCAGCGTCCTGCGATCAACGTTGGTCTTTCCGTATCCCGTGTCGGTGGTGCGGCGCAGACCAAGGCGATGAAGAAGGTTGCCGGTCCGCTGCGTATCAGCCTTGCACAGGCACGTGAGATGGCTGCGTTCGCACAGTTTGGTTCCGATCTGGATCCGAATACGCAGAAGCAGCTGAAGCGTGGTGTGATCTTGAATGAGATCCTGAAGCAGGAGCAGTTCCACGCGATGCAGATGGATGAGCAGGTCGTTATGCTGTATCTCGCGACGAACGAGAAACTGACCTTCCTGGATAAGGAAGATGCGAAGCCGTATGTAACGGAATTCCTCCAGAGAGTTTCTGTTCTGCATCCGGAGATCATGAGTAAGATCACGGAGACCCGTGTCCTCGATGATGAGACGAAGCAGAAGATCGATGAACTCGAGGAAGAATACCATATGATGTTCGTAGCGGAACATAAGGAATATCAGCATCGTGAGGCGTAAGTTCCATGGAGAGTCTTAACGATATCAAAAAGCGCATCAAGAGTGTCAATGATATTTCCCAGATGACCCATGCCATGCAGCTGGTCAGCGCGTCGAAGATGCGCAAGTCCAAGATCCAGCATGAGAAGGTCAGTCCTTTCTTTACGCTGTGCGCGGAGAGCCTGATGGAACTTCACAACAGCGCGAAGGATGTAGACAATCCTTTTCTTACCATGCGTGAGCACAAGATGGGCAGCACCTGGAAGATCGCTTACTTCATTCTGACAGGTGATCAGGGACTGGCCGGCGCGTATAACAACAATATCGTTAAGATCGCGGAAGAACATATCCAGAAGAAGATCCTGGAGAATGCGAAGAAGAGCATAAAGACCGACTACAAGCTTTATGTCTTCGGTCATATCGGCGGTGAGAAACTGAAGAGAGACGGATATAACGTTGACCCGGACTTCTCGTTCCCGATCTCCGATCCTACGTACTACGAAGCAAGAAACGTAGCGAATATCATCCGTGCGAAATACTTAAGCGGAGAGTTCGATCTGGTGTATCTGATCTACACGAAGATGGAATCCGCGATCAGCATGAAGCCGGTCATTACCAGACTTGTGCCGATCGACACTAAGTCCCTGAAAGACTCCTTCGCTTCCGGTGCGGAAGATGCGGGTATCGCGCTCGAGGTCGGTTCGACTATGGATTATTATCCGAACGCGAATGCCGTGTTCTCGTTCCTTATCGATACAGGACTGAACGCGGTCATGTACGGTGCGATGGTAGAAGCTTTCGCATGTGAGCAGACCGCTCGTATGCAGGCAATGGATAACGCGAACAGAAACGCGGATGAGATGATGAAGAAACTGACGATCGAGAGCAACCGTGCTCGTCAGGCCCGAATCACGAACGAACTCAATGAGATCGTGAATGGTGCCAGTCAAGTAGAATAAAGAGGTAGAAGAACATGGCAGAAGGAAAAATCATACAGATCATCGGACCTGTTATCGACTGCGAATTTGCGGAGCATGAAGTTCCGCTCATTAAGACCGAAGTCAAGATCCAGGCGGAAGACAGAATCGTTTCCGCAGAGGTCATGCAGCAGAGAGGCGAAGGTGTTGCCCGCTGCGTTTCCTTTGAAGCGACGGAAGGTCTTGCCCGTGGTATGAAAGCGATCTCTACCGGTGCTCCGGTACTGGTTCCTGTAGGCGAGAATAACACAGGCAGACTCTTCGATGCTCTTGGCCGTGCGATCGACAATCAGGGCGAAGTGAAGTCAGAAACCATGTGGCCGATTCACAGACCTGCGCCGTCTTTCGTAGACCAGTATCCTTCTGAAACAGTTCTTGAAACAGGTATCAAAGTCATCGACCTTCTCGTTCCTTTCGCAAGAGGCGGTAAGATCGGTCTCTTCGGTGGTGCCGGTGTTGGTAAGACCGTCCTCATCCTCGAGCTGATCCGAAACATTGCGCAGGAGCACGGCGGATACTCCGTATTCACCGGTGTCGGCGAGCGTTCCCGTGAAGGTAATGACCTTTGGAATGAGATGAAAGCATCCGGCGTTCTCGATAAGACTGTTATGGTTTTCGGTCAGATGAACGAGACATCCGGTGCCAGAATGAGAGCTCCGCTGACAGGTCTTACCATGGCGGAATACTTCAGAGATGAGATGAAGAGAGACGTTCTCTTCTTCGTAGATAATATCTACCGTTTCGTACAGGCAGGTTCAGAGGTATCTGCACTTCTCGGAAGAATCCCTTCCGCCGTTGGTTACCAGCCGACACTTGCAAACGAAGTCGGTGAACTTCAGGAAAGAATCACATCCACCAAGAACGGATCTATCACGTCGATCCAGGCGGTTTATGTTCCTGCAGACGACCTTACGGACCCGGCTCCGGCAACCACATTCGGACATCTCGATGCGAACATCGTACTGTCCCGTGCCGTTGTAGAACTCGGTATCTATCCGGCTGTTGATCCGCTTGAATCTTCGTCCCGTATCCTTACGGAGAACGTTGTCGGACGTAATCACTACCACGTTGCCAGAATGGTTCAGGAGATGCTGCAGCGCTATAAGGAACTGCAGGATATCATCGCGATCCTCGGTATGGAAGAACTCGGTGAGAAGGACCGTCAGCTCGTTAACCGTGCCAGAAAAGTACAGAAGTATCTGTCTCAGCCGTTCTTCGTAACTGCTGATTCTACGGGATTTGCGCCGCGCTATGTTCCGATCGAAAAGACCGTACAGGCATTTGGTGAGATCATTTCCGGTTCTCTCGATCACATTCCGGAGCAGCACTTCTTCATGAAGGGTGATCTGGATGACGTACTTGCATCTTATAAGAGCGAAGCGTAAAAGGTGAGCCATGGCTTCTAAAGATGAGACAACGAAAAAGAAGATGATGCTCGAAGTCGTTAACCCCTACGAAGTTTTCTTCGAGGGTCGTATCGAGCGTATCGTGATTCCGACACTGGATGGACAGTACGGAATCATGCCCGGTCATGCGCCGCTGGTTATTGCGGTGACTCCGGGTATCGCAACATTCGAAGTCGATGGCGAGAAGAAATCCTTCGCTTTATCCGAGGGATTTGCCGAAGTAGGTCAGCATGTAGTTGTTCTCGTCTGCAACGCAGCCGAATGGCCGTCAGAAATCGATGAAGAGCGCGCAAAATCTGCTTTGGAACGCGCAACTGAGAGATATAACAATGTTAAAAGTACCGAAGAACAGCGACTTTACGCCCGTCATGCCATTAAGAGAGCTAAAGCGCGTATTGCGATCGCTTCGGAGTGGAAAAAGCAGAAAAAGGATCATCCTTACAGCTGATTTTTCGTATTTCCATGAATGAAATGCGTCTTATATTCCAGATCTCCCAGACCAACTATGTCTCCTTCCTCGAGATAAGTCATCATGTTTGAACGGATCCTCTGCCGGTTCCGGAAAGTCGGTTTGCTGTCCTGCAGCGATTCGATATAGAACCCGAATTCGTTATGTGCGAACCTGGCATGACAAAGTGCGATGGACGGATGATCGATCGGAATATCACAGCAGTCAGAATCTGATCCGACAGTACATGCATTTGTCCATATCGTGATCCGATCCTTATCGCGTGAATCTGTATTCTTATGATCGATCCGTATCAGTTGCACAGGTTCAGCATGAAGCTCTAGAGGATCATCCTGATACGTAGATGTGGAATCAGATGCCGGGAAAAGCATCTGTGCGTTTTTTCTCTTTCTTCGCCGGTCTTTCTCTTCAGACAGTTCCTTTCTCTCATGAGAGGTTTTCTTCATATAAACGAGCAGAATCACTAGTATCGTGATGGACAAAATAACAATCAACATTCCCGGTAAAGATGCATAAGATGTGCCTCTAAGCTTATGCTTCAATTTCGGTGAGAAGAGTATATATGAGAAGACAAGAAGCCCCCAGAAGATACACAGATATCTGAGTTTGGAAGGAAGTGTATGCGATTCCTCCCATAATGTATTGTCGATATATCGTAACGCGGATGCTTCATCATCTTTTCTGAAATAAGCATATAACTTCTCCATCGCTTTTTCTGAGATCCATTTTTTCTCATATGGTTCATGCAGAAGTTCATCAAGTCCATTCTCATCAATGGATGAGAGAAGAGGCTCACCTTTCATTCTGGATGAGACAGGAAGATAAATACAGACAAGCCGCTGTTTTATCCGATCGTAGAAGAGCTGGTTTTCCAGGTAGCATATCCCATGTGGATCCAGCGCGTGATCGAGTGACTGGATAAGACTTCTTAGGAAAGAAGAGATCAGTTCTTTATAGTGTTTTCTAACGTAGAATCTTTCTTTTCCTTTTAAAGATGAGAGGGGAATACATCCTTTCAGATCGATCAGAAGATCGTCTTCATCTTCTGAAAGAAATACGGGAATAAAACAGGGAAGAAGGTCTGTCTGCAAAAGAGTAAGCGCGTGCAGACAGATCTCATCCTTGCTCTTCAGATGAATCACATATCGGTGTCCTAAAGGACCGTTTTCATAATACTCAGAAAGGTCAGATCCTGTACTCATGTTTTACTCCGGATTAATGGTTCAGATTTGTCCGATTACTTTTCCTTCGTCAAAAACATAGTCCATTATAGACTGTGCGTAAGAAGTCAATGTACTGCGAAACGTCAATGCCAGTGCTACTAAGATCGCAATAATAATCACGATTTCCACGGTTCCCATGCCTCGTGTTGATTTAATGAATGAGTGTTTGTTCAGTCTTTTCATAAGTACCTCCTAGAACATTTTGAAAGTGTTGAGTGCCGGAGTAATCGCTACCAGGAGTACAGAAACAAAGTCCATCATCATCGGGAGAATCATAGTGAATGCTTCACGTTCGCGCTTCTTACGTGAGGCATTCCGACACAGTGCCCAGCAGGAGGAAGATTGAAGACGGAGAAGACCAAGCACTTCACTGCCACCCGACCGCTCGTATCGGGCCGCGAGAAGAAGTGCAGATTGGGCTTCCGGAATACTTACGCGATGTGAAAAAGATTCCAGTGCGTCTGCTGCACTGACTCCACCTTCAATGGAAGTTAAGATGTGCTGCAGTTCACGATTGAGACAGCTCTGTTCAGCGAAAGCATATCCGCATGTCTGAAGTGCTTTTGGAAGAAGGATTCCTGACTCAAGAAGCGTGGATAACATGGAGATAAAAAGAGGAAGATCTTCCATCAGGATCAGGCGTCTTTTATTCACGATCGACTGTTGATCGACATGAAGCAAAACCAGTATGAACATCACTCCGAAAAGCACAAGTATTAAAGGTAATCCCAGCATCATGCAAAGAAAGAAAAACAGGAAAGTACAAAGCAGTGTTCTGGTGATTACTTTATACAAAAAAACATCAAAAGTTTGCATGGTTGAAAACGAGATCTCACTGCACCATTCCATCACCCGTGCAGAGTATGTAGTGGGAAGAGAAACTGCGAGTTTTCTTATGGGTTTCTTCCATCTTTTCGGAATCTCTTCTTTCTCTTCCAGGAAAGAAAAATGATTCTTCGAAGGTTTTTCTCCAATGAGGGAAAAAAGGAATGTGCATGAGAAGACTGCGATGGTGAAAGCGACGATCATAAGGATCCTTCCGAGACCGGAAGTCTGCGCTTGTGAGAGGTAATCTCCGCTAGTGATCGAAAGCATATATGTGATGCCGAAAGGCATCAGACACAAAAGAGCAGCCTCTGTGTTTTTTCCTGCATTATTTGCTTCCACTTCAGCGGAAACCGCATGCAGTTCTGAGAGCATCTGACAGCTGCTTCGAAGTATGGTGATGATCTGACTTCCTACTGTTTTCTGAAGTGAAAGTGCATGCAGTATCGGAAGTGTCTCATAGTAATCGAGCTTATGACAAAAACGCGTCATACATCTGTCCAGCGGTTCATGTGCCTGAAGCTGGTGTTCGACATCTTTGAGAGCAGTCGCGAAAGCCGCGTGTCTTCCAAATGCTTTCTCAATATCTACACGTGCACACAGAAATGCACGTTCGATCGAATACCCATCGGATACCGAAGTGCATAGTGACTGCATGAGTACTTTGTTCTGTGCGCGAAGTGTGGTCGTGCGCTTCCCATACAGTACACGAACGCAGGAAATAAACGGAAGGATACCGAGTGGAAATGAAAGGATAAAACGCAGGCGGAACTCCGGAAGAAATGCACTCGAAAGCAGAAAAATAATTGCGATACATAGTGGAAGAATGGGAAGACATTTCATCATGAATAAGATGTATGTCCGCCGGCTGAGATTACGGATCTCTTCTTCGTTTTCAGGATGGATCCGAAGAGGGAGATTTGTTTTTCTTTCAAGGATTCTGTCTTTTAACAAGGCCGTGTTCCTCCTCGTATGTAAAGATGGTTTCGATCCGGAAATGCTCATCTGTGATGGAACGCATTTCGGATATCTCATCGATGTATCTTCTTCCGTCTTTCCCTCGTGTGATATGGACTAAGATATCCACACCCATAGCGATCTGGCGGATGACGGCATCATAAGGAAGCGTCGAACCTGCCATGACCATGGTGACCAGACGGTCCAGCATCTCATAGCATGAGTTGGCGTGCCCGGTGCATAATGAACCAGGGTGACCGGTGTGAAGTGCGTGCAGCATATCTGCTGCTTCGCTTCCTCGGACTTCACCAACAACGATACGGTCTGGTCTCATGCGAAGTGCTGTTCGTATCAGCTGACCGATGTCGATGCCGCCATGTCCATCCGGTCCCGGAAGTCTGGATTCGAGCCGCACAAGATTTGTAATGCCCTGAAGGGATAATTCGGCGGAATCTTCTATCGTGACGACTCGCTCATTCTTCGGGATGAATGAAGAAAGAACATTCAGGCACGTCGTTTTCCCTGAACCGGTACCACCGCAAAGAAAGATTGTCTTCTTGCTGATTACGGAGTGAGAAAGATATAAGGCTGCTTCTTTTGTGATAAAACCACTGGCGATAAGTGAATGAATATCCGGACGGATACCCGTGAATTTTCTTATCGTGAAGATCGGTCCGTCAGGAGCGATCGGAGGAAGAACAGCGTTAGCACGCGAGCCGTCGGGAAGACGAAGATCGGCGATCGGAAAAGCTTCATTTAACGGACGGTTGGCGGAAGAAAAAAAGTGCATGATGAGCTGTTCGAGATTGTCTTTACTCTCGAACTTAAGATCTGAAGGGAAGAGCCTTCCGCCTTTTTCGAAAAAGATATGTTCAGGTCCGTTGACCATGATCTCTGTGATCTCCTGATCGTCCATGAGTTCCTGAAGTATATCCAGACGCCGCATACGGTTGAAAAGTTTTGTAGCCAGATGACGTTTCTCTTCAAGAGAGAGAGTCGAACACTGATGCGACTGGTTGATTATGTCCGCGATGATCTCTCGGAATGTGTGATCATCTATTTCGTCATAAGTATGCATGGCCTGAAGGATCAGAGTAGTCAGCTCCGACAGTGTGATCTCACTTTTGGGATTCTTTTTCTCTTTTGTTTTCATGATTCTTCCTTTCATCAGACAGCACGTGAGATGGAGTATGGATAATCTATGTGTGTTGTTCCGACATGTTCTTTCTGAAGAAGATCGATCTCATTACAGAGCATGTAGTCTTTCTCTATGTGAAGAGGTGTCAGTATCTCGAGATGGGAAAGTTTGCGACAAAGGGTTCGCATCCTTGTGAAACTAAGACCATCTCCTACAACGAAAAGAAGAGACGGCTCGGACAGGGATGACAGATAACGTATCGTCCGTGACAGGAGTGTCATCAGCGTCCTGGAGTGACAGGTGATGAGATCATCTGAGTGCTCCGGCCGTCCGAAACGGAGATCTCCATATGGATCCGGCTCAAGATATGACGGGATCTGAGTATAAGGGAAGTTCCCAAGCTTGATCTTTTGGAGAAGCTGTGTGATCCCTCCGCATCTTTCTGTGTTGGGAATTCCCCAGGAAGGAGGATCGAGAGGCATCAGGATACCAGCCATAAGATCGAGCCGGACGATGTGTGAGAAATCGGCTTTTGCCCGATTGATCTGGTTTACGACATGCGCCTCTCTTTCCTTCGGAGAGACAAAGGAAAGAGTAAGGCATGTCTGTACGGAAGAATCCGGTGAAGTCGGGATCCTTCCCAGGCCGGCAAGAGACTCCACTTCATGTGCGATCATCAGAACATCCTTTGGGGGAAAAGGTTTGGTCGTTTTGAGCAGGGGGACTAAAATCGGAGTTCGTTTCGGATCGCAGTGGGCAAGGATATCTTTCTCGCTGATCTCATGCTGGTTGTAGAGAACAAAATCGCTATCGAGCAACAGCTCCCGATGTGCAAACAGGATCTCTTGTGAAACAGGGAAAGCCATGAATTCGGGGACGTGTTTTTTTAGACGCGAAATCAGAAGAGAAGTGAAGAGGATATCCGCATCTATGATGGCGATCGTTCGTGTCATTTTCTTCCAACCTCCTTTGTTGTGAAGTGAGTCCATTAAAGCAGAAAGAAGATCCTGAAGATTCGACAATTTCCGACAAAAAGTACCAGCGTTACTACTTTTTCCGCCGGGGAGACTGAAACATCGGAATGTAAAGAAAAAGAGATTATTTCCGATGAAAAAACTGCTTGCCAAGTATGAAAAGCAGTGGTATCATCATGACGCAAACAGAATAAATGCATCTCTTATCAAGAGTGACGGAGGGAACTGGCCCTATGAAGTCCGGCAACCGCGGAGAGCAGCGGTGCCAAGTCCAGCAGGTGTAACCTGAAAGATGAGGATTGATATAGAAGTAAACCTTTCCTCAGAAGATTCGGGAAAGGTTTTTGTTTTATATGGAGGTTTTTATGGACAGAAACAAACAGGGAAAATGGCTTTTTACTTCGGAATCCGTAACAGAAGGACATCCGGATAAGATCTGCGATCAGATCTCTGACGCAGTCCTCGACGCGATCCTTGCTGATGATCCGACAGCACGTGTCGCATGTGAGACAACTTGTACTACAGGTATGGTATTCGTAATGGGTGAGATCACCACGAGTGCTTATGTAGATATTCCGTCGATCGTACGTGAAACAGTCAAGGAGATCGGTTATGACGGAAGTGATTCCGGTTTCGACTATAAGACATGCGCGATCATGACATCGATCGATGAGCAGTCTCCGGATATCGCTCAGGGTGTTAACTGCTCGCTTGAGAAGAGAGAGCATACTGACGAAAGTGAACTGGATACCGGTGCAGGTGACCAGGGCATGATGTTCGGTTACGCGAATAACGATACCGAAGAACTGATGCCGCTTCCGATCTCTCTGGCACATAAGCTGACACGCCGTCTGACACAGGTCAGAAAAGAAGGTCTTGTCGATTTCCTCCGTCCGGATGGAAAGAGCCAGGTTACGATCGAGTATGACGGAAGAACACCGAAGAGAATCGAGGCTGTTGTTATCTCTACACAGCATAAGGATTCTGTTTCCTATGAAGAGCTCGCTGCTAAGGTAAAAGAACTGGTCATCTATCCGGTACTTCCTAAGGAGTTTGTAGATGAGAATACCAAGATCTTCATTAACCCGACAGGACGTTTCGTAGTTGGTGGTCCGCAGGGTGACAGTGGTCTTACAGGAAGAAAGATCATCGTAGATACATACGGCGGATATGCTCGTCACGGCGGCGGAGCATTCTCCGGAAAAGACCCGACGAAGGTTGACCGTTCTGCTGCATATGCTGCACGCTATATTGCTAAGAACATCGTTGCTTCCGGCATCGCGGATGAGTGCGAGATCCAGTTCGCTTACGCGATCGGTGTAGCACGTCCGGTATCTGTCATGGTAGATACATTTGGTTCCGGTAAGATTTCTGATGAGAAGATCACCGAGATCGTAAACGAAGTATTCGATCTGCGTCCGGCGGCGATCATCCGTGATCTGGATCTGCGTCGTCCGATCTACAAGGCTACAGCGGCTTACGGTCACTTCGGCAGAAACGATGCCGGATTCCCGTGGGAGAAGACAGACAAGGCTGAGATCCTGAAAGCAAAAGCAGGACTTTAAGTTTAAGAAACTAATTATTTTCGGAGCAGCATATGGAAGGAATGTGTCTGGATCATTTTGTCACGAATGAACTGATACGTTCATTCGAGCGGATTCTCGGAAGTAACGGACATACGTTTCTTCCTATGTCGATCTGGAAAAAAGAGGCGTCAGAGATCCTGACGGCAGCTTATCTTGCCGCGGATTTCAAGACGCCTTGTCTTTTCTGTGAGTACAAGGATAAATCCGAGTGTCTCGAATACAGAAAAGCCTTCATCCAGAGTATCGTACCCAACTGGTTTCAGGAGCAGATGGATGCAGGAATACTCTCGCTGTGCTACTGGGATAAGGAAGAATCCAAACTCCATTTTTATAAGAAATTCGACCGTGCGGTAAAGACGGGGAAAGACATCTGGGTCGCCGATAACGAAGCGATCCGAGCGGAGGCTGCGATCGCACATCGTGTACGTTCTTTCGGCAAAGTAAGAAAGGTCGATGAGGATTGTCTGGTACGTGTTCTTAAATGGTCACAGGTCGGAGAGAAGTTCAAGCTTTCCGAGGATCAGGAGGAAGTTGTCCGATCCGCATTAAGTAAGAACTTCGTCATCGTGGACGGCGGTCCGGGAACCGGAAAGACGACGATCCTTCGCGTGATCTTCCAGTATTATCTGAACATATTCCCGGATAGAGTTTTCTGCTGTGCGCCAACGGGAAAAGCAGCGAAGCGTATGTCGGATGTGACGCATTCTCCTGCGCAGACGCTCCATCGTCTTCTGGGCGCGACCTTTGATGAAGACGATGAGAGGACATACTTTTATTACACGAAGGACAATCATCATCCGGGCAAGGTCTTTCTGATCGACGAAGCCAGTATGATCGACGCGGTGATCTTCGCAAAGTTCCTGGAGTCGGTCGATGATGACGCGATCATCATTCTCGTCGGTGATTCCCATCAGCTTCCGTCGGTCGGCGCAGGACGAGTTCTCGCGGATCTGATCAAGTCGCAGAGGGTACCGGTATGTACACTGGTCGAGAATTTCCGCCAGCTTCATGACAGTATGATCGTGAGAAACGCGTCTCTGATCCTTCATGGAAAAGAGATGGAATTCCCGGAGGGGGATTCGGATATCCATTTCATCTATTCAAAGCCTAAGGATATGATGGATCACATTTCGTCATGGATCCGTGAGAACAACCCCGACTGCCATGTGGATGCCTGGAGGGATATGGCGATCCTCTGCCCGAGAAGATCCGGACAGGTCAGTACGGATTCGATCAATGACATGATGCAGAAACTGACATCGAACAGAAGAGGCAGCCATCCGGCGCCGATCCGGATCAAAGAAGGCGTTACCCGCTATTTTTCCAAGGAAGACCGTGTCATCCAGATCAGAAACGACTACAAGCTTCTCTGCAAAGAAAGCGACGGCTCCGAGGGGGAAGGTGTTTATAACGGAGATATCGGCTTTGTAAGAGATATCGAGCCTGTTTCCGAGTTCCCGCTTGACATCCTTTTCGATGACGGAAGAAGAGCATCCTATCCGACGGAGAGAGTTACGGATCTTGAGCTGGCATATGCTCTGACGGTACATAAATCCCAGGGCGGGGAATGGAAAAAAGTTCTTCTGGTACTCCCGCCGGAAAGAGGATCTCTCTTTAACCGGAACCTTCTTTATACGGCAGTGACCAGAGCGAAAGAAGAACTGTGGATCTTGGGCGACAGAAAGACGATCTCTTTCATGATCGCGTCGCAGTATTCTGAGACGAGAATGACCGCGCTTAAGACTTTCCTGGAAGACCAGATCGAAGCATAAGTATGGCACAAACGACGGTTTCAAGTGCTTTTCGGGCATCGATACATTTCCTGTTTCCCAGCGTCTGCATGATCTGCGGGAGTGTCCTCATCGAGGGGAGAAACTGTGGGAAAACGACCGGGAAGCTTCAGGTCTGTACTTCATGTCTGTCGACATTTCCGGTAAGGGATTCTTCGGAAAGATGGTTTCCCTGCCTGTCGGACCCGTATGAGCAGGATCCGATCCCGGACTTCTCCGTGTGGGCGCTCTTTCATTACGACGCTCCGGTCACCACGCTCCTCCGCAGCATGAAGTTCAACTCGAAGATCTACTGTGGAACCCTGATCGGAGAGCTGATCGGAAGAGAGTTTCCGAAGGATATTCCGTTTCAGTGGGACGCAGTCGTCCCGATCCCGCTGTCTGAAAAGCGAATGGAGAAGCGCGGGTTCAATCAGGCGGAGGTTTTGGCGCAAGGACTCGCAAAGCACTTAAATCTCCCGATTTGTAACAATGTTATACGGAGAACGAGGCACACTCACCAGCAGAGTAGATTCACGGAACCGTCCGAAAGATCAGAAAATGTGAAGGGTGCTTTTGCCATAGGAGAGGACTGGGACATCAGCGGGTGGAATATCCTTCTGGTGGACGATATCCTGACGACCGGATCGACGATGCATGAAGCGGCGAGGATCCTTCTGGAAAACGGAGCCTGCCGGGTGTTCGGTGTCGTTGCCGCGACCCATCGTGAAAATGTAGAAAGCTGATACACATTCGCACATGAATTGTTACAGTTTAGTAATTCCTTTCGGCTTCCCTTTTAGTAAGTATACTGGTATAATGAAGACAACCTAAAGCTGATGCTCATGTTTTTGAACCTTCATGACATAATCGGGAATCCGGTGTCGGTGCAGAGACGATCAAGCCTTACCGCTTCTTCGGAAGCGCTCCCGAGAGGAAGATCTTAGACTGCCGCAGGATACCCACCTGGCGATCGCTAGGTGTCAAAAGTGGGCGCGGTTTTGGGCTTTTATTATTGTGCGAAACAGGATTGAATATGGCGTTTTTGATTGGAGAAAGAATACTTCTGAGACGCGGTTCCGCTAAGGGAACGTGTTCACGCTTGCCTAAATTTGCCTGATAGAGAATTTTGCACAGGTCTTTCACGCTTTTTGATTTTCAGTTTCAGATCTCTGCCTTTGGACGAAGAGAAAGGGATACTATGCCGTGAAAGCACCGTTTTAGGAGGAAAAACATGAAGATTTTTAATACGCTGACGAGAACCAAGGAAGAGTTTGTCCCGATGGAGGAAGGCAAGGTTAAGCTTTATGCCTGCGGTCCTACGGTCTATAACTTCTTCCATCTTGGAAATGCCCGTCCGTTCGTAACTTTTGATACACTGCGCCGTTACCTCGAGTACAGAGGTTATGACGTTACTTTCTGCCAGAACTTTACCGACATCGACGATAAGATGATCAAGCGTGCTAACGAAGAAGGCACTACGGTTAAGGAGATCGCAGACAGATATATCGCTGAATACTACAAGGATGCTGATGCGCTCGGCATCAAGCGCCCGACATATCAGCCGAGAGCGACGGAGACGATGGAAGAGATCATCGCTCTGATCACTGACCTGATGGATAAGGGATATGCGTACATCATCGAGGGTGATGGTGTGTACTTCGAAGTTCCGAAGTTCAAAGAGTACGGTATGCTTTCTCACTACAACCTCGAAGACCTCGTAGCCGGTGCAGGTGAGCGTGGTGCTTCCTATGAGGGTAAGAGAAATCCGGCGGACTTTGCAATCTGGAAGTTTAAGAAGGAAGGCGAGCCTTTCTGGGATTCTCCGTGGGGCGAAGGTCGTCCGGGCTGGCACATCGAGTGCTC
>DBYF01000061.1:0-207 GCA_002310155.1 Mageeibacillus sp. UBA1193
TACTAAAGGCAGGAGAATGACTATGAGCAGTATTGAAAGAGCCGAGAAATTCCTGAAAGACGCCGGTACATACTACCTCGCGACCGTTGAGGGCGACCAGCCGCGCGTGCGTCCGTTTGGCACCGCGAACATTTTCGAGGGCAAGCTTTATATCCAGACAGGCAAGGTGAAGCCGACATCCAAGCAGCTCCACGCTAATCCGAAGGC
>DBYF01000061.1:281-540 GCA_002310155.1 Mageeibacillus sp. UBA1193
CCGCAGCTCCGCGGCATGTACAACGAAGACGACGGAAACACCGAGGTATTCTATCTGCAGAATGCGACGGCGACCTACTCTTCCTTCACAAAAGCACCGGAAGTCGAGACGTTCTAATTCATGTGGTTTGAAGAATCTGTTTTTTACCAGATCTACCCTCTGGGCTTTGTTGGCGCGCCCTTCGAGAACGCGCCGGCCGAATACAATGAGCAGGGAGTTAAGGTAGATCAGTCTTCCTGCGCGAAAAGCACCCGTACCG
>DBYF01000061.1:645-3772 GCA_002310155.1 Mageeibacillus sp. UBA1193
GGCTATAACACCAGAGACTACGGTCTGATCGACCGCCGTCTCGGCACGAACGAAGATTTCAAGGAAGTCGTCGAAAAACTCCACAAGGCCGGCATCCGTGTCGTGCTCGACGGCGTGTTTAATCACGTCGGCAGAGGCTTCTGGGCTTTCCACGATGTACAGGAGAAGAAGTGGGATTCACCGTACAAGGACTGGTTCCACATCTCTTTCGACGGCAATTCCAACTACAACGACGGCTTCTGGTACGAAGGCTGGGAAGGGTGCTTTGACCTCGTAAAGCTCAACCTCCGAAACGACGCGGTCGTCAATCACATTTTCGATAAGATCCGTTACTGGGTCGATTACTTCGATATCGACGGATTACGACTCGACGTCGCGTACTGCCTCGACCGGGAATTCCTGAAGAGACTTAGAGGTTTCACAGGATCCCTGAAGTCGGATTTCCTGCTTCTCGGCGAGCTTCTCCATGGCGACTATAAGATGTGGGTCAATGGCGAGATGTGCCATTCCTGCACGAACTACGCCTGCTACAAGGGACTTTTCAGCAGCTTTAACTGCATGAATATGTTTGAGATCATCAACACATTGATCCAGCAGTTCGGTCCCGAGAACTGGAGCTGGTTCAGAGGCCTGCACCTGATGAGCTTCGTCGACAACCACGACGTGACACGTATCGCGTCAAACCTCAATAACCCCGCGCACCTGCCCCTGATCTACACGCTGGCATTCGGCATGCCCGGATTCCCGTGCGTGTACTACGGTTCCGAGTGGGGCGTTCAGGCGAGAAAAGAAGAGGGTGATCCCGCACTGAGACCGTGCTTCGAGAAGCCCGAATGGACGGATCTGACCGCACACATCGCCAAGCTCGCAGAGATCAAGGCGGGAAGCCCGGCGCTGAACTACGGTTCTTTCCGCTCCGTGGTACTCACGAATCACCAGTGCATTTTCGAGCGCCGCTGGGAAGGTGATTCCGCTGACGGATGCAGAGAAGGTAAGAACTACGAGCGCGTGCTCGTCGCGATCAACGCCGCAGACTACGAATATACCGCGCACTTTGACGCAGGCTGCGGACAGGCGGTCGACCTTCTCACAGGAAACATCCACGACTTCGGCGGAGGCTCCGTCCTGTCACCTTATTCCTGCGCGGTCTGGAAAATGGAGAATTGATGCATCGGGACAAAATAGTGCTATCCTCTCTTTCCGAAAAGCACTATAATGTCTGTATAGGCATGCTCACCAGAGAGTGCTGAAAATCAACAAAATGAACAGGGTAGAAAGAGGTGGCAACTATGGCAAATCCGTATTCCGGTACACAGACCGAAAAGAACCTTGAGGCTGCTTTTGCAGGTGAATCTCAGGCAAGAAACAAGTATACATACTTCGCATCCGTTGCGAAGAAGGAAGGTTATGAGCAGATCTCGGCGCTTTTCCTGAAGACCGCTGAGAACGAGAAAGAACACGCGAAGATGTGGTTCAAGGAGCTCAAGGGCATCGGCGACACACCGGCGAACCTGGCAGCAGCTGCTGACGGTGAGAATTACGAGTGGACCGATATGTACGAGGGTTTTGCCAAGACCGCTGAGGAAGAGGGTTTCCCGGAGCTCGCGAAGAAGTTCCGTCTCGTTGCCGCGATCGAAAAGCACCACGAAGAGCGTTACCGTGCGCTTCTGAAGAACATCGAGACCGCACAGGTCTTCGAGAAGAGTGAAGTGAAGGTATGGGAGTGCAGAAACTGCGGTCATATCGTAGTCGGCACCAAGGCTCCGGACGTTTGCCCGACCTGCAACCACCCGCAGTCCTACTTCGAGATCAACGCGGATAACTATTGATCGTTGAATTAGATGAGTAAGAAGGAGGCTGGTTCCGAAGAGGAACCGACCTCCTTTTTTGAAATGAACAGGTATCGAGAACATGGCTGAAGATAATCGAAAAGCACCGATTGCTGAAATGAGAGGAATATACTTTTTTCTCTGTGTGGTTTTGATAGTCCTCACACTACTCGCGGCATGGTTTTTCCTTGCCGTTCGTGGTGATGGTGTTTACTGCTATCTGGAATGCACCAAGAGGGTGTATCCATGTATGGATGAGTATAGGGTGGTGATTCCTGATCTCGGTCCGGATGCTGAGACATCGGAAGCAAAACCGCTACCTGAGCCCGGCTATACAGATGGAGGACGCACCCTCATTTCGTATGATGGAATGCAAGAAGTAATCGAGTATTTTACTCCTTCGGCCAAAGCCCAAAAGATCGTTTACGGTTTTATTGCCGGCTTAGCTGTTTCACTGACGGCTATCAGTGTCCTTCTTTATTTCCTGATCAAGAATGTACAGCTAAAGAACAGAAGACACATCATCATGTTCGCTTCACTTCTGGCGATAGTGGTTATTCTCGCCGGAATTTACATCGCTTCGTTCTGGCGTAAGCTCCATACGCTCTCGTATGTTGAACCAAGTAAGGAGATCGAAGAGGTATACTATAACTGAGTAGTACGACAGCGAATTGTGATATGATACTTCCTGATAGAAACTCAGAAATGTGGAGGCAACATACATGAACTTTACAACAGACATTTTCGAGACATATGACAAGCAGTGGGCGCTCCTGACGGCAGGATCCATGGACAAGTTCAACACCATGACGATCTCCTGGGGCGGACTCGGCACCATCTGGGGCATGCCGGTCGCGACCGTGTATGTTAGAACATCCAGATATACCCATGACTTCATGGACGATAACGAGTACTTCACCGTCAGCTTCTATCCGGAGGAGATGAAGAAGACACTCGGCGTCCTCGGCTCTAAGTCCGGCCGCGAGATCGATAAGATGCACATGCCGGAGCTGACAGCAGTCGAAGCGGGCAAGTCCGTTTCCTTCCACGAAGCCGAAGTGACACTCGTATGCAGAAAGGTCTTCAAGCAGACGCTCGACCCGCAGAACATGGAAGCGAAGATCGCCGAGCAGTTCTACGGCAAAGACGCACCGCACGATATGTATATCGGTGAAGTCGTCGATATCATCCGCCGCTAAAAGCACTCGTGCCGGATGCTTCTGATCGCCTGTTTTCAGGCGGATCGGGACACTCCACAGGCGTAAGGAAAACAGAATAGAAAACCCGTGTGCGGGACT
>DBYF01000078.1:0-3048 GCA_002310155.1 Mageeibacillus sp. UBA1193
CGGTTCGTGTAGGTATAGAGGAAGCGGTTGGCGACCTTATCGACGCAGTCACGGAAAGCCAGATATCCATACGAAGCATCCGCCTCGTGAAGCGGGAGGAAAACATAAAGATGGTTCTCACCTTCGCCCGTATATCCCGGGATGAGCTTTCGGGATTCGAACCGCTCATGCTCATACAGCACTCCGTCCTCACAGGAATACAGAACCTCCATGAATTTGCTGTAATAATCGGTATTCAGTTTCACCGTCGTATCGTAGAGCGACAGACTGAAAAGCGGGTCCAGGATGACATGGAAGGAATCTCCTTCGTAGTCGTGGTCATCGAGAAGCAGCTCGTGCATATTCTTCTTAAAGTCTTCAAATGTCGGACTCGCGAGTACCGTCGCGTCGATGACATCAAGCTTCCTGTTAAAGTACGTCGTCATGCCGCGCTTGAAGAACGCTTCTCTTCCCATCTGTCTTCTGACTTTATCGCTGTTTCGGAAATGCAGACATCCGCAGCTCTCGCCGGGGATGAATTTACTGTGGATGATAATGTTCTGCGCTGAATCATTACCTGCCTGCATCTCATTCCAGAGTTTTGTCGCGGCCTCACCCATCTCACCGAAACACTGGTCAACCGATGCGAGTTCAGGGTCAAAGACCTGGCTGTCATCAAGGAAGTCATATCCTGTGACCAGAACATCTCTCGGGATATCGTATCCGCATTCGATCAGGGTGGCACAGGCCTGCATCGCGATACCATCGTTCGCGCAGATAAAAGCGTCGGGGAGTGCTTTTCCCGAAGAACACAGATCCCTGATGTGATTCTTCACGACCGCGTTTTCCCAGTCGGTATAGAAAACATCTACAAGCGTTTCTTCGCGGCCGTTCTCCTTCAAGTATTCGCGGATCGCCGCAAGTCGCTGCTCGGAATCGTATGAGTCCCTCGTTCCGGCAAGATATGCTATCGTCTTAACGTTATGTTCATTCAGAAGATGCGCACACATCTTCTTCATGGCGTGGGTATTGTCCGAAAGAACGCAGCTCATTCCTTCGCTTCTCGCGCCCTGGATAATGACCGGGACGCCGGCTTCCTTACACCTGTTCAGGATGCTCTCCTTCTTTTCGTGATAGTCCAGACCGCTTCCGAAGATGATCGCCAGATCAAAGTCGCGGAGATCGGGAAGGTCGAAGATCAGCATCTCCCCCTGCTGCTTCGCGGGGGTATCGAGCGGTGTCGGGAAACAAAGGAAAAGGAAGATGTCCGCCTGGCTCTTCCCAAGCGTATTCATCATGCCCTTAAGGAACTGACTGAGGATCTCCGCGCACCAGCCGGTCGTAAACACTGCGATCTTCTTTTTCATGCCGGATCCATCCTCCTTACGTCATACTATGCTTTCATTATAGCCGATAATTCTGTCAAACAAAGGTGAACATTCGGTTAAGGATTTTTCTGTTACAATGTCAGTATAACATGACGATGTGAGGTTCGCCTATGAGAAAACCGGTCCGTATTCTTTCCCTTATGCTTGTAGTTTCCATCCTGGGATGCTGTGCCTGCTCGAAGAAGAAAAGCAGCAAAGTCACCCATGAGAATCTTATCCGGGCGGTGAAGAATCAAGGCGCAGAAGAACAAGACAGCATCGATGTTATCATGAGCATGCAACGGGAAGGAAGCATCTACGCCATATGTGAAGAAGACGCACAGGAACAGTACGATCAGTTCGTGAATGTCTTCACCGGTTTTCCGAGGGTGAAGGTCGAAAAGGTCACGGTCTTTATTGATTCAGACTGGACGGACGAATCCAACTTCTTTGCGATCGCTTTAACCGCAAAAAAGGAAAAGCAAGCGAAGGAATTCTTCGAGAACAGAGATGAAGCCATCTCGGAAAGCGCGGATGAATATGATTCAGGAGAGGTCGACGGCTATACATATGCCATCGCGTATCAGAACGGCGACCGTGCCGAAATGAGCGGGCTCTACCTGAAGGATGACACCATCGTTTTCGTAAGATGTCTCTCGGAGTCGGACGACGGAATAGATAAAGCCGCCAAGTTCTATAAAGATCTCGGTCTCATCTCCCCGTGCGATCTTTAATACCAGAAGAATAGTTAATCCAGATCCGCGTCCTCTTCATAAAACACGACCAGATTCAGAGTAACATTTAAGACAAACGGATAGCTGTTTAAGTAATCCGCGACATATTGCAGATCAGAAAGCTCCATATCCTTTCTGAACTCGATCTGGAAATCGCCTGTTAATTCGATGTATCCGACGATGTCTGCGTCAAGGTTGTCAAAGATATCCTTTACATCGTCCTTCGTCGTTCCCACCTTGCAGCTGACCAGAAGCTGGTTCTTCGCGTATTGAAGACCGGTATCCTTATCAATAACGATATCTTCCGAAGCTATCGGCTTATGGTATGCTTCTCCGATATCTTCAAAGGTAGGGACCGAGTATCCGGTATCTGAAGTATCCGGAACTTGTGTCGTAGTTGTGGGTGTAGTTGTCGGGACCGTGGTAGATGCCGTGGACTCGGAAGTCGTCCTGCTGAGCATAGATCCTCCATCTCCGGCTTTCTTCGCAACGCAGCCGGAAAGGGCCATCGCAGAAGCGAGCACTGCCGCTCCGATACATGTAGACATCCTGGTAAGGCTCCTCTGTTTCATATCTTGTTTCCTCAAGACCTTCCTTTAGTATTGCCCCTCCGCTGTCATTATAACACCTGGGAAGGCCGCGCAAAATAGCATGGTTTATCCTGCGGAATCCTCTTCTTGTAATTGCTTTTCCGTACTGTTAATCTACATTTGGGTTTTGGCTTGCCGCTTATATCCGGCGGGCCGGAAGGAGGGTATTATGAAAAAGAAGATTCTTGTGATCACTATGGCAATGGCACTTATCCTGACATCTGCCTGCAGCTCCAAGGGAGACAGCAAGGCTAAGAAGGATAAGGACACGACCACAAAGGCAGAAGACGTCGAAGCTTCGGATGACGAGTCCACGACGACAACTCCGAAGGAAACTACGGAAGCTGCTACCGAATCCACCACTGAAGCAACCACAGA
>DBYF01000078.1:3084-3210 GCA_002310155.1 Mageeibacillus sp. UBA1193
TCGGAAAAAGATCCAGACGGCTATGTATATGATTTAAGCGGGATGACCGCAGAAGAGATCGCAGATCTCTGCGATGGACTGACCACCAGAAGGATCCCGCAGATCGGCGATACAGAAGAGGAGGTA
>DBYF01000078.1:3275-4026 GCA_002310155.1 Mageeibacillus sp. UBA1193
AACGTCAACGTCATTTTCGTCAGCGGCGTGTATACCGATGGTGACTCGAGGAATGGCGGACCTCACGTAGACAGAGTCGAATTTTTCGGAACCGGTCTTGTCATCGATCTCTACGACAAAGCATTTGCTGATGAATTCATTGAGATCATGAAGCAGAGACACCCCGTTCTCGTGCAGAAGCCGGACGGATCCTGGAAATCCGATGACTTCGTTGTCGGCATCACCCCAATCGACTACTTCGATTACAGCAAGGGCACTCACTTCCAGATCGCCTACGGCGAAAAGAGCAACTGGTACGAGTCTGTCGCCAGTGTCTTCGGATTCGGCATGACGATCACCACTCCGGACCCTTCCGAGAGCACAGACGCTTAACGCCCGATCACGCGGACCAGGGACCTCCTGGTGACTAAAACTCAGAAAATACAGATTAGTCACCCCCGTTAAAGCGACAGGGGTGACTAATTTTCGTTGTATATAATTTTAGTCCCACTGGATACTGCGATATAGGTGACTAATTTTGTTATATCGATTCTTAGTCACTTGGGATTTTTCGATTTAGGTGACTAATGTGGGAAAAGAAAAAATAAGTCACCTCTCTTTCGATATTTCAGGTGACTAATAATGCGAATCGTCTAATTAGTCACCTTTTCAGTGCTTTTTCAGGTGACTTATAAAACAAAACCCCTGATTAGTCACTTTACACTCAGCGCTCGATCACGTTTTCTTCTGCATCCATGGTAAATACGATCGG
>DBYF01000058.1:0-2600 GCA_002310155.1 Mageeibacillus sp. UBA1193
GTTATCAGCTCTCGCTCATAGCCGGGATCGTGCTCGGAATAACTACCGGATCCTTGCCGAGGAGCTCGTTGTTCTCAGGCAGTACAGGAACTGCTGTGAGGTTACGGTAACGCGGCATACCGGTACCTGCCGGGATGAGCTTACCGATGATAACGTTCTCCTTGAGACCGTAGAGCGGGTCGATCTTACCCTTAACCGCAGCGTCTGTAAGAACACGTGTTGTTTCCTGGAAGGAAGCAGCGGAGAGGAAAGAGTCTGTAGCGAGGGAAGCCTTGGTGATACCGAGGAGGACTCTCTTGCCCTTCGCCGGCTCCTTGCCTGCTTCTTCTGCTTTGACGTTAGCATCTTCGAAATCGAACATGTCGACGGTAGAACCGGTCATGAGATCTGTATCACCCGGATCGTCGATACGAACCTTACGCATCATCTGACGTGTAATAACTTCGATGTGCTTATCGTTGATGGTAACACCACCGCTCTTATAAACCTTGATAACTTCGCTGACGATGTACTTCTGTACGCCACGAACGCCCTTGATCTTCATGATCTCCTGCGGGCTTACCGTACCATCTGTCAGGAGGTCGCCTGCCTCTACGAACTCGCCGTCCTTAACCTTGAGGGTTGCAGAGTAAGGAATTGCGTAGTGCTTCTCTTCGATCTCGATCTCGCTGTCCGGATTCGGGTTAACAGTGATTGCCTCACCTTCCGGAGTAGCCGGTGTAACAACGATGATTTTCTTGTGCTTCTGATCCTCTGTGATCTTAACGATACCGTCGATCTCGGAGATGATCGCCTGGCCCTTCGGCTTTCTAGCCTCGAAGAGCTCCTCAACACGCGGGAGACCCTGTGTAATATCCTCACCGGAAGCGATACCACCGGTATGGAAGGTTCTCATNNTGTGTACCAGGCTCACCGATGGACTGAGCAGCCATGATACCAACTGCCTCACCGCCGATAGTCGGCTGACCGGATGCAAGGTTGATACCGTAGCACTTGCTGCAGACACCGTGACGGGAGCGGCAGTCGAATACGGATCTGATCTTGACCTTCTCGTAACCGCACTCTTCGATCTTCTTAGCAACATCTGCTGTGATCAGATCGTTTCTTGCAACGAGAAGCTTCTTCTTATTCTTCAGATCGTAGATGTCCTCAGCGGCATAACGGCCTGTGAGACGGTCTGCGAGAGACTTAACGACATCCTTCTTAGTACCTGCGATCGTAGCGATCTCCTTGACCCATGTGAAGTCATCCGTTCCGCAGTCTTCCTCAGTAACGATAACGTCCTGAGCAACGTCTACGAGACGACGTGTAAGGTAACCGGAGTCAGCTGTCTTAAGAGCTGTATCGGAAAGAGCCTTACGGGCACCGTGAGAACTGATGAAGAACTCGAGTACGTTCATGCCTTCACGGAGGTTAGACTTGATCGGAATTTCGATGGTCTTACCGGATGTATCTGCCATGTTACCACGCATACCGGCGAGCTGCTTGATCTGCTGAGCGGAACCACGGGCACCGGAGTCAGCCATCATCTTGATCGGGTTGTAAGCACCAAGAGAATCGATAAGTGCTTTTGTAATAGCATCGGTGGTAGCGGTCCAGATCTTAACGACGGAAGTATAACGTCCGTCCTCATCGAGAAGACCTCTCTTGTACATCTTGTTGACGTACTCTACCTTATCCTCAGCTTCGTGAACCATCTTCTCCTTAACATCCGGCACGATCATGTCCTCGATACCGATGGAAATACCACCGCGTGTAGAGTACTTATAACCCATAGCCTTGATGTTATCGAGAAGCTTCGCTGTCTCACCGATACCATGAACACGGATAGAACGGGAGATAACGTCAGCGAGCTGCTTCTTACCAACTACGAAGTCGCACTCGAGAACGAGCTCGTTGCCTTCCTTCGTACGATCTACATAACCGAGGTCCTGCGGGATGATCTCATTGAAGATGAAACGGCCCAGTGTGGACTTGACGATTCTTGTCATCGGCTCACCGTTGAAATCACGGGTAATACGGATGGAGATCGGAGCGTGCAGTTCGAGGTGGTGGTCACCATAAGCCATGATCGCCTCATCGATAGAGGAGAAGATCATGCCTTCGCCCTTCTCATCCGGCTTGGTGATCGTCAGATAGTAGCATCCGAGGATCATATCCTGTGTCGGAACGGTTACCGGATTACCATCCTGAGGCTTCAGGAGGTTGTTAGTGGACAGCATGAGGAATCTTGCCTCAGCCTGTGCCTCTGCAGAAAGCGGTACGTGTACAGCCATCTGGTCACCGTCGAAGTCGGCGTTGAACGCGGTACAAACGAGCGGGTGGAGCTTAATAGCACGACCTTCAACGAGTACCGGCTCGAATGCCTGGATACCAAGTCTGTGGAGCGTAGGAGCACGGTTGAGCATAACCGGATGGTCCTTGATAACGTCTTCGAGGATATCCCAAACGATATCGGAAGCACGCTCTACCATACGCTTAGCTGTCTTGATGTGCTGTGCGTGTCCTTCGAGGACAAGACGCTTCATTACGAAAGGCTTGAAGAGCTCGAGAGCCATCTCCTTCGGGAGACCGCACTGGTGCATCTTCAGTTCAGGTCC
>DBYF01000058.1:2625-4145 GCA_002310155.1 Mageeibacillus sp. UBA1193
TTACCGAGGAGGTTCTGACGGAAACGGCCCTGCTTACCTTTGAGCATGTCAGACAGGGACTTGAGCGCTCTGGAAGAAGCACCTGTGACCGGACGACCACGACGGCCGTTGTCGATCAGGGCGTCAACAGCTTCCTGAAGCATTCTCTTCTCGTTNNTTTCTTACGATGATCTCAGGAGCACCCAGCTGGAGGAGCTTTGAGAGTCGGTTGTTTCTGTTGATAACACGACGATAGAGATCGTTGAGGTCAGATGTAGCGAAACGGCCACCATCGAGCTGAACCATAGGACGGAGCTCCGGCGGAAGTACCGGGAGTACATCCAGGATCATCCACTCCGGTTTGTTACCGGACTTCTTGAAGCTCTCGAGTACCTCGAGTCTCTTGATGATACGAGCCTTCTTCTGGCCTGTAGCGGACTGATAATCCTCGTGGAGCTGAGCTGTCAGCTCTTCGATGTTCAGTTCCTGAAGCAGGATCTTGACCGCCTCAGCACCCATCATGGCCTTGAAAGCGGACTTGCCGTACTTCTCTACGTTCTCCTGATATTCTGTCTCGTCGATGATCGCGCACTTGGCAAGACCAGTCGTGCCCGGATCAACTACGATATATGCACCGAAATAGAGGACTCTCTCGAGCTGCTTCGGGGAAACATCCAGGAGCAGGCTCATGCGGGAAGGAGTACCTCTGAAGTACCAGATGTGGGATACCGGAGCAGCGAGCTCGATGTGGCCCAGACGCTCACGACGTACCTTGGAACGTGTAACTTCAACACCGCAGCGGTCGCAGATGATGCCCTTATAACGGATCTTCTTGTACTTACCGCAGTGGCACTCCCAGTCCTTGGAAGGTCCGAAGATGCGCTCGCAGAAAAGACCGTCACGCTCCGGCTTGAGCGTACGATAATTGATCGTTTCCGGCTTCTTGACCTCACCGTGGGACCAGCTCTTGATGGTCTCCGGAGATGCCAGGCGAATACCGATCGATTCGAAATGATTCATTTCAAACATATATTTGCAATCTCCTTCCCTACTCACATTTCTTCATTTTCCATGGAAGCAAGATCGTCCATGCTCGGCTCTTCGTCTTCCGGAGAATCGTCGATCAGCTCGCCGTCCTCACCGACTTCAGAGAAGCCTGCAGCACCCATCTCACTCTCTGCCAGTGAATCGAACTTCATGAGAAGTTCCGGATCCGGAGCCGGCAGATTCTCTTCTTCATCAGCAGCATCCTTGAGCTTGTACTCTTCGTCGCCGGAGTAGATGCGGACATCCAGAGCCAGGGACTGAAGCTCACGAACGAGTACCTTGAAGGATTCCGGAATACCGGCCTCAGGTACGCTCTGGCCCTTAACGATCGCCTCATATGTCTTTGTACGGCCGGTGATATCGTCCGACTTAACTGTGAGGATCTCCTGCAGGGTATGTGCTGCGCCGTATGCCTCGAGGGCCCAAACTTCCATCTCACCGAAACGCTGACCACCAAACTGTGCTTTACCACCGAGAGGCTGCTGTGTAACGAG
>DBYF01000058.1:4157-5591 GCA_002310155.1 Mageeibacillus sp. UBA1193
GAACGGGCATGGATCTTATCGTCAACAAGGTGATGGAGCTTGAGGTAGTACATAACACCAACGGTGATACGGTTCTCAAACGGCTCACCTGTACGTCCATCGTAAAGGATCGTCTTACCGTCTTCATCGATTCCGGCAAGCTGGAACGCCTTGATGATGTCGCTCTCGTTAGCGCCATCGAATACCGGTGTCGCTACCTTCCAGTTGAGGGCACGGGCAGCACGGCCGAGGTGTACCTCGANNAGGAGCTGACCGATGTTCATACGGGACGGAACGCCGAGAGGATTGAGTACGATGTCAAGCGGTGTACCATCCGGCAGGAAAGGCATATCTTCTTCCGGCAGGATTCTGGAAACAACACCCTTGTTACCNNTGACGACCAGCCATCTTATCACCAACGGAGAGCTTTCTCTTCTGGGCGATATAGACACGAACCAGTTTATTGACGCTGCCCTTGAGGACATTCTCGTCTTCCTTAGTGAAGGTCTTAACATCAACTACGATACCGGACTCACCGTGCGGAACACGAACGGAGGTATCACGTACCTCACGGATCTTCTCACCGAAGATCGCGCGGTAGAGACGCTCTTCAGGTGTGAGCTCTGTCTCACCCTTCGGAGTAACCTTACCAACGAGGATGTCGCCTGCACGGACCTCAGCACCGATACGGATAACACCGTTCTCGTCGAGTTCTTTCAGAGCGTCATCAGAAACGTTCGGGATCTCACGTGTGATCTCCTCGGCACCGAGCTTGGTGTCACGGGCTTCACACTCATATTCTTCAATGTGGATGGATGTGTAAACATCATCACGTACCATACGCTCGTTGATAAGAACGGCGTCCTCGTAGTTGTAACCTTCCCAGGTCATGAAGCCGATGAGTACGTTCTTACCGAGAGCAAGCTCACCATTCTCAGTGGAAGGACCGTCAGCGATAACGTCGCCCTTCTTGACCTCTTCACCCATTCTTACGATCGGGCGCTGGTTGATGCAGGTGCTCTGGTTGGATCTCTGGTACTTAGTAAGGTTGTATTCATGCTCCTTACCGTCAGCAGATGTAACTACGATCTTGTCAGCGGAAACGAATGTTACCTGACCGTCTTCCTTAGCTACCTTGCAGACACCGGAGTCCTTAGCTGCACGATATTCCATACCGGTACCGATGATCGGAGCTTCCGGCTTGATGAGCGGTACAGCCTGACGCTGCATGTTGGAACCCATGAGAGCACGGTTAGCGTCGTCGTTTCCGAGGAACGGAATGAGCGATGTAGCAACAGATACCAGCTGCTTAGGAGATACGTCCATGTAATCGACACCGGACGGGTCTACTTCGAGGAACTGGTCGAGGTGACGGCATACGACCTTCTTGCTGATGAACTTACCGTTCTCATCGATCGGCTCGTTTGCCTGAGCGATATTGTAGTTATCCTCTTT
>DBYF01000058.1:5667-7226 GCA_002310155.1 Mageeibacillus sp. UBA1193
GCGTATGTAGCCAGGGAGTTGATAAGACCGATGTTCGGACCTTCAGGAGTCTCGATCGGGCACATACGGCCGTAGTGAGAGGAGTGAACGTCTCGAACTTCGAAGTTCGCACGGTCACGGGAAAGACCGCCAGGACCGAGTGCGGACAGACGACGCTTATGAGTAAGCTCTGCCAGCGGGTTCGGCTGATCCATGAACTGGGACAGCTGGGAAGATCCGAAGAACTCCTTAACAGCTGCGCTTACCGGACGGGTATTAACGAGCTGGTTCGGATGAGTCGGCTCTTCGTCGGAAGCAGCGTTCATGCGCTCACGGATATTTCTCTCCATACGGGAGAAACCGATACGGATCTGGTTCTGGAGGAGTTCACCAACAGAACGGATACGACGGTTACCTAAGTGGTCGATGTTATCTCTGAAACCTACGCCATACTGCAGACCGAGCAGGTAGCTGACAGAAGCGATGATATCCTCGATTACGAGGTGCTTCGGCATGAGCTCTGTGACCTGAGCGCGAAGAGCTTCCATAAGCTTCTCAGCGTACTCTGTCTTCTTAGCAGTAGCACGTACTTCAGTGATGATGTTACGGAGGATCGTTGTACGAACCATCTCGTTGATCGGGGTCTCGTTGATATCGAAGCCCTTCAGTTCTTTTGCAGCGAAGCTGGCGCGGATGAACTTATCAGCGTCTACTCTCGCGTTACCGATGACCTTGAAAGCCTGATCAGAGATTCTGTCAGTATCACCGATCTTAGTGATCGGATATACATAAACCTCATTAATACCGGCATCCTGGATCTCCCATGCCTTATCGGAGGTGATGATCTCACCGGCCTTGAGGAGAACTTCACCATCGTCAGTAACGATATCGGAAACTGCCTTGTGACCCTTGATACGGGAAGCGAGGGACAGCTTCTTATTTAACTTATAAATACCTACGCGAGCGAGGTCGTATCTCTTCGGATCGAAGAACATGCCGTTGAGGAGAGATTCCGCACCCTCGAGAGATGTCGGCTCACCCGGACGGAGCTTGTGATACAGCTCGGCAAGACCTTCCTCACGGCTGTGGGAAGAATCCTTCGCGATAGTCTCATCCAGGAACTTCTCTTCACCGAAAAGCTCACGGATCTCCTCGTCTGTACCGATACCCAGAGAACGCAGGAAAACGGTCAGCGGGAACTTACGGGCACGGTCTACACGAACATAGATCACGCCGTTAGCATCTGTTTCATATTCCAGCCAGGCACCACGGTTCGGGATAACCTGGGAAGTATAAAGAAATGCGTCAGATTTGTCATGGATAGCGTCAAAATACGCACCCGGAGAACGGACAAGCTGGCTGATGATAACACGCTCAGCACCGTTGATGATAAATGTACCATGCTCGGTCATGATCGGGAAATCGCCGATGAAGACGTCCTGATCTTCTACCTTACCGGTACGCTTGTTCAAAAGGCGAACTTTCACTTTGAGCGGAGCGGCAAAATTACAATCCTTCTCCTTGCACTGCTCAATCGTGTTTGCCGGGTTGTCGATATCGAATTCCTTCCCTACGAAGGA
>DBYF01000058.1:7255-15123 GCA_002310155.1 Mageeibacillus sp. UBA1193
AGTACTTCCATAAGGCCCTCGTCGAGGAACCACTTATAGGAATTCTTCTGTACTTCAATAAGATCCGGGACTTCGATGACTTCGTTGATATGAGAATAAGACATTCTCTCTGCTCTTCCCTGCTTGATGGGACGCACCATTACACATCACCTCTCGACTTCGTAAACGATCTTCGTTTACGTGTACGCAAAAATAGATCGCGCACCTTCCTATACCTACTCAGAAGCGGGCTTTGCAAGCTCAGCCCCTCTTCTCCGTCAAAATGGGTAAAGTAGCCCTACCCATTGTAACGCAGTATAGAATGATACCACGATCTATTTCAAGTGTCAATGCAAATTTTCTTTAACAGAAAATATTATGTGAAGAAATCGATCAGGCCGTGATTGATCACTGTGTAGTAAGATTCGTCACCGATCGTTCCGTTGTACCAAGCATTGTAATTTTCTGTCTTCATTGTATTGCGCAGATTGTTTACCCAAGCCTGAACGTTATCGCAGAAGTAGAAGAGCTTAACGGAGTTAACGCACTTGAGAACGTACATATCGCCCTTCTTTCTGGAAGCGTCGAACAGCCATGTGATGAGCTCCTGGTCCTCAGCAGCGAGAACGCCTTCTTCATCATCGTCAGAAATACGTGTTCTCGGGAAATACTCCTGGTCGTCTTCAGTGATTCCGGAAACATATCCGCCGGTAAGCAGATTGGAAGCAGACTCGGTATGCTTCTTAACGATCTCGATGAAGTCAGCTTCGGAAGTAACAGAAGCCTTGTAGCCTTCGAGCTCAGCCATCAGCTTGTTATGAGTCTCTGCCTTTTCGTCCATGGACTTGGAGATATCCTTGAGGACATCATCTGTAAGTTCAACGACACGGAAAGAAACTGTCGGAGTCTCATTGAGGTATGCCTTCTCGAAAAGCGCTGCGTAGTAACCTACACCCTCGCTGTCCTGGAATACCATAGGAGTGTTCTCTGCTGTCTCCGGGTTGAAGCACAGTTCAGCGAATTCCTTGTTATATGTCTCGACCTGGGACTTGGAAAGATCTGTCATAGTTGTCGGATCTTCACCTTCGTCCATGCGCTTCTTGTAGTTCTCATCGCAGTTCGCACGGACTCTGATCTTAAAGTCAACAGCGTTCTTGCAGCCGTCAGCGATCTTGTGAGCCTTCTCACTTGCTGCATCCATAGCTGCCTTCTTCTCATCCTCGGACGCATCAGCCTTTACATCAGCCGCTACGAAGTATACCTGGAGCTGTACGCTCTTGTAATCCTGAGGATTCTCATTGTACTTTGCCATTACAGCAGCTTCGTCCGGAGTAAATGTCATCTGGGTAACATACTCTTTATACTCTTCAACAACAGCCTGACGTCTCATGATCTTTCTGAAGATCTGAACTGTCATGCCCTTGCCGTAAGATCTCTGCAGGTACTGGTCCATAGTCATGTTGGAACCATAGAGTGCGTTGTACTGCTTAACTGTATCACGCATGCTCTCGACCTGGACCTCAGCATAGTCATTAGCAGCTGTGCTCTTGAAACCTTCATCCTTATCCGCAGCATCCGCGATCAGGTACTGTGCCTGAACTGTATTAGCCGCATTCTCCCAGAGCATCTCACGGTATGTCTGGCCATTGTTCGAGTTGTAAACAGATTCGAGATCCGTCTCGCTGTTGATGATACCGGCCATAACGTACTGGTTATAAGATACGCTGTAGAAGTAATTCATCTCAACGATGCTGATGCTCTTGACCTTCTTATCCTTACCGTCTACTGTGTGCATGATCTTCGCACCCGGCAGGATCTTTGCCGGAAGACCGGTCTGGTGGGCAAAATAGCAGAAGCAGAGAAGAGCCAGGAAAATCACAACCAGAGTGGCAATGATCTTGTTCTTCTTAGAAACTTTCATATGTTTTTTGGTCTTTGCTTTTCCGGACTTGTCCGTCTTATTAGACATAATTATGCCCTTCCTTTTCAATACATAATAAAATATCAGCACGCAACATTATAATTCCCATGTCAAGAGAATGCAAGAAAAGATTACTTTTCACCCTTTTCACGAGTTTTTAGATGTCGAATACCGCGTTCACCAGATTATTAAGATCCTGATTATCCTGTCCCGCACACTCGAAAAGCACTTCGAAGAATCTGGCCTGTGTGGAGTTCGTGAAGGCATTTCTTCTTACATACTCGCGGATGATGCCGTGGAACTCTTCTCTTCCGACGATCTCTTCCATCTGGTACAGTGCCTGTTTACCGATCTCATATGCCGCATAAACATACGCGTTTGTAGATTTGAAGGAATAGTAAGAACGGTTGACCGGGATCTGGTCCATCTGTTCTAGAGGCTTATACACATTCGGATTGGAAAGATCTTCATGGCTCCTCGAATACCTGTCGATCTCGCTCGAAATTCCCATATACTCGCAGTAAACGATCTCCGTATAAGAGGCGAAAGACTCGTCGAGCCACGGTTCCATACCGGAATTGCTGCCGACGATGCCCATGAACCACTGGTGTCCGATCTCATGCGCAACAACAATGCACATGAGCTGGAACGGGATCGTTTCTCCGGGAAGCTGCATGCAGTAATAGGAGACCGCCGTACAGATGATGAGGTTCGGATACTCCATTCCGCCCGCGTCGATCGGAGCCAGGATGATGTCCAGTTCCGGATACGGATATTCACCGAATGCCGCACCGAAAGCAGCCAGAGAATCCTGCGCGGCTTTCAGGGAAGCCTCAGCACATGCGTCCATCTCATTCGAAGCCGGGTGCTTCTCGTCATAGACGACACGGATGTGGACATCCTTATAGTCGCCCTCGAAGAGCTTGAATCCTGCACTCGCGCAGAAAACGAAGTCGCGGACGCACGGAGCGTCGATCGAGTACATGGTCTTATCTCCATCCTGCTTATACACTTCATCCGTACCGGTGGACAGGATCATGTAATCGGAAGGAACCGTAAGCATGACGTGGTAGTCGGAAACCTCAGAGTAGAAGCACTCACCCATGTTATAGAACGCCTCGTGGGACCAGCCATCGTCTGTGTATACAGCGAGGATCGGGTAGAAATTCGTGACGTTGAATACGTCCTGATATACACCATATCTGTCGGCAAGAGTCGGGATCTTAGCAACGAAATCATAAGACAGTGTTGCCTCCTGATCCGGTTCGAGCGGCTGGGGAAGCGGGACCCATACGACAGAGACATCGTCATCGCGTTCATAATCCAGAGTGGAATTGCCGTACGTGATATTCGTGATCTCCGTCATAGCGCCATCTGAACCGCGCACGCCGGAAGTCTGTTCGTCTTTAAAGAGGCTGGAATAGTCGCGGAAGCAGAGTTCCGTCCACACTTTATCTGAATTGTTGAAAAACTGGATGACAACATGGCCGCTGACTGTACGGTTCTTCGTATCCAGTTCCAGTCCCAGGTCATAGTGGAACCGCTTATCCGTCGGGAAATCGATCGCACAGTTCTTGACCGGTACCGGCGCCTGAAGATTCAGACCGGTCGACGGAGCAGTCGTATCTGTCGGAACCGTATCCGTCGGAGTCGTGTCTGTCGGAACATCCGTCGGTTCCAGCGAAGGATATGTTTCCGTCATCTCCTCAGTCTCAATGCTGAGTTTTCCGTCCATTCTCTTCTGTCTGCCTTTACAGCCGGCAACCGAAAGCACAAGCGCCATCGCAAGCGTGACAGACAACAGTCTTTTCATTGTTTTCATAACAGCCTCCTTTTTCCCTATTTTCCATTTTCTTTTTCCTTTTTCTATTTTCCGTCAAATAAAGAAGCAAAGCGCGATCACGTGGCAGATCGCTCCGAAATCCACGAGAAGGTGGAAGATCATGTGTGCGAACTTAAATCTCATAAAGAAAAGCACTACGCTGGTGGTGTAGCAGATGCCTCCGGCCAGGATCAGCCAGAAAGTGATCGGTGATGCCTGCTCGTACAGGATCGGGAAGCAAAGCACGATCATCCAGCCCATCAGCAGATAAAGCACCGCGGAGAAAATATACGAGATAGCCGACTTGGAAAAAGCGATCGCCTTCACAAGGGTTCCGCCGATAACGACGAGCCACTGGGCGATGCAAAGGCCGATGCCCCACTTGCCGCCGATGATCGTCAGGCAGACCGGAGTATACGCGCCGGCGATAGCATAGAAGATCATGATATGGTCGAGACGGTTAAAAACTTCCTTCTGCTTGGTGCCATGCTTCATGGTATGGTCGATCGTGGACATCAGGAACATCAGGAATGTGCCGATGCAGAAGATAGAGATCGCAACAGTATCCAGGATCGCGTGTCCGCTCTTCGCATTCAGATAGGAATGTACAGCCGCGTACGGCAGGATGCCCAGCATAAAGACGGCCATGACACCATGTGTCGTCGCGTTACCGATCTCCTCACCGAAAGTCTCCTGCGTCTTTACCTTTCTCGCGGACTCCTCATCCGACCAGTTCAGGTCGCGAAGTCCTTCCTCAAGCGGATCTGCGGCAACTTCTGTCTGCGCCGCCTCCTTATGTGATCTCGAACCCTCCAGCCATCTGCGCCAGAATGCTTTGTTCGTTGACATTACTTTGTCCTCCTAGATTTCCAGTTCTTTTCGTTCTATGTATTCCGAGCGGCTCTGCCGCACGGTACTCTCTCATTCTTTACGCATCGTCTCCGAATACGTCGATCTTCTCCGCTTCACCGTGTACATCCGGGAAATCCAGACTCTCGTCTGCCGGCGGTGTCACCGGTTCTTCCTGTGGTGCTGCTGCCTCACCCGATGTCGGAGCCTGGGCCGGAAGCTCAATGGCTGTCGAAGGTGCGGTCGCCGGGAGCTCGATCGGAGTCGACGGCGAATTTGCCGGCAGTTCGATCGGTGTGGACGGAGAGTGGGCCGCCAGAGCGATCACCTGTGTCTCCTCAGCCGGCTGGGATGACGGTGCGTGGGCTGCCAGCGCGATCACCTCGGTCGGCTGTTCGCCCGCGGGAAGTGCTTTTGCAGCATCACCTGTAAGATTATGTGTCACGGTCTGGTCCTCTTCCTGCTTCTTCACCGGGAAGTTCTCCGCCGCGACTTCCGCCTTCTCATTCAGTACGATCGTACCCAGCGGGGAAGGTGCCTCCGGTTCAGGCGCAAAAGTCATGACCGGACTTCTGACTGCATTGTTTTTTCTGAAATGGTCGAAATCGTGGAGCTGCTTCTTCTCCAGAACATAGGCGTTATGGTAGAACCTCACGATCTGCGACATGACATAGGCGATGATGACGACCGGCAGGATCAGATACGGGAGCTTCTCCGCCTGTTTCTCGGAACACATCCCGATCAGACCGGTAAACGGTGCGTGCGTCAATTCATAAATGCGGTTAAAGAACGTGGACAACAGCGAATCGACAATGTTCTTGCCGGGCTTGCCCGCCCGAGCCTCGATTCCGGGAAGGAACCACTTCGGAATATAAGCCAGAAGTCCGAAGGTACAGATGCCGAGCATGACCCATACTTTCTTCTTCCAGCAGGTCCAGATCACAGCCATGATCAGACCCAGGAGGAAGCAGACGCTCATGAGACGCTCGAAAAGGAAAATGTCCCTCGGAACATTCTTGGTGTAGCAGAAATATGCCGGGAAAGAGAAAAGGAAGAGCAGGCCGACCAGGACGCCGCCTAAGAAAATATCGCCGATGATATCGCGTTTCATCTTCGCTTTCTCCTTTCTCGAAAAGATACCTCGGACATACGTACCCGAGTTTACGCAATAATGTATTATACATCTTCCCTATTCCCTTGTCACTTGCAGACGTGCGTGATAAAATCGAAAAAAGCCTTCATTCTGCTGTTCCGTATAAGGGGTGGACGGCGGGATAACAGACTTGCATCTATGGTTATTTCATTAGGAGGGATCTAATATGTCCTATTCCACTACTTCCGCGGATGTCGTTATCGTAGGTACCGGTGCTGCCGGCCTCTTCTGCGCACTTCATCTTCCGGAGAACCTTTCCATTTACATGATCACCAAGGACACGCTCGAGAACAGCGCATCCTACCTCGCACAGGGCGGTATCGCCGCTCTCAAGGACTCCGAGGACTACGAAGACTATTTCGAGGATACTCTGCGTGCCGGTCACTATGAGAACTCGAGAAAAGCGGTCGACACCATGATCCGCCAGTCTCCGGTCATTATCCGCGAGCTCCTCGACTACCACGTCAACTTCGATAAGAAGGGCGACGACCTGGATCTTACGAAGGAAGGCGGCCACTCCGCTTCCCGTATCCTCCATCACGAAGACATCACCGGACAGGAGATCACCAGCAAGCTTCTTCAGAACGTCCGTGAGAAGAAGAATATCGATCTTCACGAGCACACCACCATGGTCGACCTGATCTGTGAGAAGAATGTCTGCAAGGGAATCATCACAAAGGACGCGGACGGAAACTTCCACGCCATCTTCGGTAAGGCTGTCGTACTCGCGACCGGCGGTATCGGCGGACTCTTCAAGCACAGTACCGCTTTCCGTCACATCACCGGTGACTCCCTGGCGATCGCTCTGAAGCACAACGTTCTCCTTAAGGACATCAACTACATCCAGATCCACCCGACATCCCTCTATTCCGAGAAGCCGGGCAGATCCTTCCTCATTTCCGAGGCAGTACGCGGCGAGGGCGGCGTGCTCAGAAACAAGAACATGGAGCGTTTCACCGACGAACTTCAGCCGCGTGACGTGGTTTCCGCTGCGATCAAGAAGCAGATGGAGATCGACGGCAGAGGCTTCGTATGGCTTGATGTCACCCACCTCGACCCGGAACTCATTAAGAGCCACTTCCCGAACATCCTCGANNTACGATATCCTGAAGGAACCCTTCCCGGTAACTCCTGCCCAGCACTATTTCATGGGCGGTATCGAGGTCGACCTCAAGGGCAGAACGTCCATGGATAACCTCTATGCGATCGGTGAGACATCCTGCACAGGTGTTCACGGCAAGAACCGTCTCGGCAGTAACTCCCTGCTCGAGAGCCTCGTATTCGCGAAGCGTTCCGCGCAGAACATCGAGGAGACGATCCCGTATGAGCCGACAGAGACTGAAGAAGTAGACTTCAGCCAGTACGAGAACAGAGATTTCGCGAAGGAATACCGCGAGATCGTTCTGGAAGAGATCAAGAGAAGGGATAAAGATTTCTATGAACAATGGTGTACTTAATACGATCCTGTGGGATGACTATATCATGCGCGCTCTGCGCGAGGACATCACTTCCGATGACGTGACCACACAGGCCATCATGCCGGAACCATTCATGGTCACGGTCGACCTGATCTGCAAGCAGGACGGTGTCCTCTGCGGACTCGACGTATTCACCAGAGTATTCGAGATGCTCTGCGACAACTCTTCTTTCCGCGCTAACTTCAAGGATGGCGACGAGATCAAGAAGGGCGACCTGATCGGTGTACTCGTCGGCGACGGACGTGCTGTACTGAGCGGCGAGAGAACTGCCCTTAACTTCCTGCAGCGCATGAGCGGTATCGCTACCCTCACCCGTTCCATGACCAAAGAGCTCGAGGGTTACGACACCAAGCTCCTCGATACCAGAAAGACCACTCCGAACATGCGTCCTTTCGAAAAGTACGCAGTACGTATCGGCGGAGGCACGAACCACCGCTATAACCTGTCCGACGGTGTCCTCATCAAGGACAACCACATCGGTGCCGCAGGCTCTATCGCCAAGGCTGTCGAGATGGCACGTGCTTATGCTCCGTTCGTAAGAAAGATCGAGGTCGAAGTCGAGAACCTCGAGATGCTCCAGGAAGCACTCGACGCGAAGGCTGACATCATCATGCTTGATAACATGACTGATGAGATGACTGCTCAGGCAGTCGCTATGGCCAAGGG
>DBYF01000058.1:15149-15315 GCA_002310155.1 Mageeibacillus sp. UBA1193
AGCATCGAGCGTCTGAAGAAGCTCGCCGAGATCGGCGTAGACTACATCTCCTGCGGCGCGCTCACCCACTCGGCTCCGATCCTGGACTTCTCCATGAAGAACTTAAAGCCGATCAGCTGAACCATGGGGACACAGTTTAATTGAAAGATCCGGCAAGCGCCTGCAC
>DBYF01000058.1:15353-16897 GCA_002310155.1 Mageeibacillus sp. UBA1193
GAATCGTATTAGCCAGCAAATCTCCCCGCCGTTTCGAGCTTCTTTCGATGACGGGACTCACTTTCGAGGTCATGGACGCGCACGTTGACGAGGATGCGGTCAGCGCGAAGATCCCTCTCAAGCAGAGCGCTGCCGTCGCTGCCGGCGCAGCAATGGGTCTTTCCTTCGGACTTTCCGCACTCAAATCCGTGGGCATCAGTTCGAGCTCCGTCTCGATCTCCCAGTCCAATGACGGTTCCGATCCGAAGGTCATCGTGAATACGACGCCTTCCATGTATGCGAATGCCGAGAAAATGTGCCGCGCACTCGCCGAGGCAAAGGCCCGGGCCACACTGAACCGCCTGGAATGGTCTTCGGATGAGGCTCCGCTGGTCATCGGCTCCGATACGGTCGTCGTTACCGAAGACGAGATCCTCGGAAAGCCGAAGGATGAAGAAGATGCACGCCGCATGCTGACTTCGCTCTCCGGACGCACGCACCGCGTCTACACGGGAGTCGCGATCCTTTCCGAAGGAATGGAAAACCGCATCTTCAGTGCTTTTGCCGATGTAAAATTCCATGATCTCGATAAGATGCAGGAAGACCTGATCGAGAGCTACATCAAGACCGGCTCTCCTATGGATAAGGCCGGCGCCTACGGCATCCAGGATGAGGGCGCGCTCCTGATCGACTCGATCAGCGGCGACTACTACGCCGTCGTAGGTCTCCCCGTCGCGCAGGTCAACCGGGAACTTCGGAAGAGCCTGGGGTAATAATCCTCTTTTCATAACTATACCGCCTCTTTTGTGCATACCCCCCGGGGGTATGTATCGTTATGTCGTATGACTAATTTCAGGTTTTCTGATTTTAGTCATATATTCTTCTCCGATTTTCTATGTCTAAATCGGTGTTTTTCGTTTTCATACATATCATGTCATTATTTTTCCTACCGAAAAGCACCCGTACCAGTGCTTTTCAAGCGGAATTCGGCGAAAAATAACTCCATATACCCCCTACCCCATATGACTAATTTGAAGTTTTTTCGTTTTAGTCATAAGTCGGTGCTCGGAGCGTATGTCTATTTCGACGATTCCCCGATTTAGACATAAAATCAGATGAATCGGGCCGCCGGGGAGCGCAAAATAATGATATCGGATCGCGAACAAGGTATATCGGAAGCAAAAAAGGCCGCCTCCGGGGAGGCAGCCTTCTGATAATCATTGGTTTGAAGGTTCCAACAAAGGAACAGGATATCACTCGAACAGCGGTGTGGAGAAATATCTCTCTGCTGTATCCGGAAGGACTGTAACGACTGTTTTTCCGGGTCCGAGCTTCTTCGCCATGGCGATAGCTGCTGCGACGTTGGAACCGGAAGAAATTCCGCACATCAGGCCTTCTTTTCTGGCCAGATCCTTCGCGGTCTCAAGCGCTGCTTCATCCGTTACTACATAGACATCTTCGAAGATCTCTGTGTTCAGGTTCTCCGGGATCAAGCCGTCGCCGATGCCCATCTGAAGGTGGGAACCGATGTTGCCGCCGGCAAGGATCGCCGCGTTCTCCGGCTC